>NZ_JBHGZU010000005.1:0-175755 GCF_042610415.1 Pseudomonas sp. MD330_10 | reverse complement strand
ATGGCTGTTTTTTGTACAAGAGGTTGTTATCCATTGGGGGGGGGGCTTTTCCGGCGTTTTTGGGGGGCAAGCCCCCCCCCGCCCGTTATTGGGGGTGGGGGTTTGCCCCCGATTGCAATCTCCCCAAACAAAAAAGTCCCCAAGAGATACCCACCTTGAGCATTCAACCGAGTACCTATTCTCCTGACCTCGCAGTGCCTGCTGACAAAAGAGTCTTCGGCGCCCGCGACCTGTTTTCCCTGTGGTTCTCCCTCGGCATCGGCCTGATGGTCCTGCAGACCGGCGCATTACTCGCGCCGGGCCTGGGCTTGTCGGGTGCCTTGCTGGCGATTTTCCTCGGCACTCTGGTCGGCGTGCTGTTGCTGGCCGCTGCCGGTGTGATCGGTAGCGACACCGGCTTGTCCGCCATGGCTGCGCTCAAGCTCAGCCTTGGGGCCAAGGGCGCCAGCCTGCCGGCGCTGCTCAACCTGTTGCAGTTGATCGGCTGGGGCTCGTTCGAAATCATCGTGATGCGTGATGCCGCCAGCCTGTTGGGCACGCGGGCGTTCAGCGAGGGCAGCCTGTTGGCCAGCCCGCTATTGTGGACGCTGTTTTTCGGTGGTTTGGCAACCTTGCTGGCGGTCAGCGGGCCGCTGACGTTCGTGCGCCAGATCCTGCGTAAATGGGGCATCTGGTTGCTGTTGGCGGCCTGCCTGTGGCTGACCTGGAACCTGTTCGCCAAGGCCGACCTCGGCGCACTCTGGGCTCAGGCCGGTGACGGTTCGATGCCCTTTGCGGTGGGGTTTGATATCGCCATCGCCATGCCGCTGTCCTGGCTGCCGCTGATCGCCGATTACTCGCGCTTCGGTAAACGCGCCAAAAGCGTATTCGGCGGCACCGCGCTGGGCTTTTTTATCGGTAATTTCTGGCTGATGAGCCTGGGCGTGGCCTACACCCTGGCGTTCGCGCCGAGCGGTGAAGTAAATGCGCTGCTGCTGGCATTGGCTGGGGCTGGACTGGGGATTCCGCTGCTATTGATCCTGTTGGATGAATCGGAAAACGCCTTTGCCGATATCCACTCGGCGGCGGTGTCCAGCGGGATGTTGCTGCGTTTGAAAGTCGAGCACCTGGCATTGGCCATCGGCGTGATCTGTACCCTGATCGCCTGCCTGGCGCCGCTGGCGCAGTACCAGAATTTCCTGCTGTTGATCGGTTCGGTGTTCGCGCCGCTGTTCGGCGTGGTGCTGGTGGACCATTTTGTCCTGCGCCGTCGCGGCCAGGGCATACCGACTGCTCTGCGCTGGCCGGCGCTGTTGGCCTGGTTGGGTGGGGTTGCTACCTATCACTTGCTGGCCAACGTCTACCCGGATATCGGCGCGACCCTGCCGGCGCTGGTGCTGGCAGGGTTGCTGCAGTTCATGCTTGGGCGAGCCTTCAGCGGCGCGCGGGCACCAGTTCGGGTTTGAGGATGCCTTCCAGGCGCGAGTAAGGGATCTGCAACTCGACGTGGCCCAGGGCGTACGGTGCGATGGTCGAGGTCGGGTACTTGAGGATCACGCCGCCGTAGGTCAGCGCCACGTTCGGGGTTTTCTGGAAGGGGTAGGTCTTCACGAACTCCTGCTCCAGGCTCAGGCGGGTGCTGATCAGCCAGCTATTGTGGGCGACCTGGGCGGCTTTCCAGAATGCGTCTTCCTTGCCCGGCAGCAGCATGTCGGTCAGGGACAGGGCTTTTTGCTGCTGACGCGAATAGTTGATGAACGCGCGGCCCGGCTCGCCATGGGTGGCGCCTTGGTCCAGATAGCTGGACAGTTCGATGATCACCAAGCCGTCATGCTGCTCGCGTACCTTGGCTTGCAAATACATGCTGTTGCGCGGCGCGGCGGTTTTCAGGAACTGCTCGCGGTACGTTTCCAGGCTTGTGGGCAAAGGCTCGTTCGGGGTGGTGCGGGTCATGTCCAGCAGGCGCTGCTCGATCAAGGCGTCGAGCTTGGGCTCTTTGGCAAAGTGCACGGTGTCGATGTTCACCAGCGGGCAGTCGGCGCTGGCGCAGCCCGGCTTGCTCTGCTCGGTGGCGTCGCGAGTGGCTTCCAGCGGGGTGCGATAGCTCGGTTGGAACAGGCTTTGGCAGGCACCGAGGGTCAATGCGATGCAGGCCACGGAGGCAATCTTTAAGAGCGACATGGATGTCCTTCGTCTAACGATAAGAGCGAAATTTGTGGTGCTTCGACTGCCAGCGAGGCAGTCAGTTCGCCACTAAGCTATTTAGAGTGAGTTTGACGTCCGCCGTCTATCCCGGCAACCGGAAAGGGGCTGCACCAAGGGGCGCGAGCGCGTTAGGATGGCGCGAATCGCCCAGGCATAACGAGGAAGGGATATGACGGACATTGCAAAATCGACGCCGAGCACGATTGAAATCGTTAAGCGCGACAATGCCTACAAGGGCTTCTACCAACTCGATCGCGTGCAACTGCGCCACGAGAAATTCGATGGCGGGATGAGCCGGGTGATCAACCGCGAAGTCTTCGTCCGTCACGACGCCGTGTGTGTATTGCCCTACGATCCGCAGCGCGACGAGGTGGTCTTGATCGAGCAGTTTCGCGTGGGCGCCATGGGCCGCGCGGGCAACCCGTGGCTGGTGGAGATGGTCGCCGGCTTGATCGATAAGGATGAGCAACCGGAGGAGGTTGCGCACCGTGAAGCCGAGGAGGAAGCTGGGCTGACCTTCTCCGCGTTGTGGCCGATCACCAAGTATTTCCCGTCGCCCGGCGGCAGCACCGAGTTCGTCCACTTGTACCTGGGCCGTTGCGACAGCACGGGCGCAGGTGGCGTTCACGGCCTGGAAGAAGAGGCAGAAGACATCCGCGTCACCCGCTGGGCATTCGACGATACTCTGCAAGCGGTGCGCGACGGCAGAATTTCCAACGCAGCCAGCATTATCGCCCTGCAATGGCTAGCGCTTAACCGCGCGGAAGTGAGGGGGTTATGGCAGTAAAGGCACGGGAACGTTATCGAGTCGACCTGATCGGGCTGCAAGCGGCCTGCGAGGCCAACTATGCGCGGCTGATGCGCTTGCTTCCCGACATGCGCCACGCCCCCGAGGCGCGGCGTATCGGCGTGACCCATGGCGACCAGATGCTCGGCGTACTGGCCCTGGAAGTTATCGTCAATTGCCCGTACACCACCACCCTGCGCGTGCGCCAGGAACACAGCCTGCCATGGTTGCCGGTACCGCAACTGGAAGTGCAGGTGTACCACGACGCACGCATGGCCGAAGTAATCAGCGCCGAACATGCGCGACGCTTTCGCAGCATCTATCCTTACCCGAATGTGTTCATGCATCAGCCCGATGAAAAAGCCCAGCTCAATGTGTTCCTCGGTGAATGGCTGAGCCATTGCCTGGCACTTGGGCACGAGTTCGAAGTCGTGCGGTAGATGTGAACTGCGTCTGCTTCCTTAGGTTTCCTCTTTGTGTCCTGCCCAGCATAATCGCGCCAACCGTCCATTTCTGTGATTGCCTTGGGAGAACGCCTTGCCGAGCGTATCCACCGTGAGCCCCGACGCTTCGGCGTTGCTGGTGCAACTGTCCGACAGCCACCTGTTTGCCGAGGGCGACGCCACGTTGCTGGGCATGAATACCCGCGAGAGCCTGCAGCGGGTAATCGAATTGGTGCGCGAGCAACAGCCGTCTATCGACCTGATGCTGGCCACGGGGGATCTGTCCCAGGACGGTACGCTTGAGTCGTATCAGCAGTTTCGCGCCTTGACCGCGGCCATCGACGCTCCCGCGCGCTGGATCCCCGGTAATCACGACGAACCGCTCATCATGGCCCAAGCCGCCGAGCACAGTGATTTGCTGGAACCGGTGGTCGATATCGGCCACTGGCGCATTACCCTGCTGGACTCCGCCGTACCTGGCTCCGTGCCGGGTTATCTGGAGGACCAGCAGCTGCAATTGCTCGCTCAATCCTTGAGCGAGGCGCCGGATCGTCATCACCTGGTGTGCTTCCACCACCATCCGGTGTCGTTCGGCTGCGCATGGATGGAGCCCATCGGCTTGCGCAACCCCGAGGCCCTGTTTGCCGTGCTGGACCGCTTTCCCCAGGTAAAGGCCGTGCTCTGGGGCCACGTGCACCAGGAGATCGACCGCGAGCGCAATGGCGTGCGCCTGCTGGCGTCGCCGTCCACCTGCATCCAGTTCGCGCCGGGCAGCGAGGATTTCAAGGTCAGCGAGCAGGCACCGGGCTATCGCTGGTTGCGTATGCATGCCGATGGGCGGTTGGAGACCGGGGTGGAGCGGCTTAAAGATTTCGCCTTTACCATCGATTACGGCAGCAACGGCTATTAAAGACCGTAAACACTCCTCATAACGGTGGGAGATAGCTTGCCCCCAGTTGGATCATCGGCTGCTCACGCCACCCCGATCCCTGTAAACTGCGCCTTTTTCGCGTAAGCATGGAGAGCCCGGCATGTCGGCTTCGATCCTGTATATCCACGGCTTCAACAGCGCGCCGGCGTCCAACAAGGCCAGCCAGTTGATGGGTGTGATGGACGCTCTGGGCCTGGCCGATCAGTTGCGCGTGCCGGCCCTGCATCACCATCCACGTCAGGCAATTCCTCAATTGGAACAAGCCATTGCCCAGTTGGGGCGGCCGCTGCTGGTCGGCAGCTCCCTCGGCGGCTACTATGCAACCCATCTTGCCGAGCGCCATGGCCTAAAGGCGCTGCTGGTCAACCCGGCGGTCAGCCCCCATCGGATGTTCGACGGTTACCTGGGCATCCAGAAGAACCTCTACACCGATGAAACCTGGGAACTGACCCAGGACCATGTGACGGCGCTGGCCGAGCTGGAAGTGCCGGCTCCCCAGGATGCTGCGCGTTATCAAGTGTGGTTGCAGACCGGCGATGAAACACTGGATTATCGCCTCGCCCAGCAGTATTACCGGGCCTGTGCCTTACGCATCCAGGCCGGTGGCGATCATGGTTACCAAGGGTTTGCCCGGCAACTGCCGGCGCTGCTCAGTTTTGCCGGCATTGGCGCAGATCAGTATCAATCCTTCGATTTCTCGGCACTGTAATTGCCTTGCAAACCGCAGGTTACTTTTTAATCGAACGACTCACGATGAGACCCCATGGCCACTCCCAGCGCTAGCTCTTATAACGCCGACGCCATCGAAGTCCTCTCGGGCCTCGACCCGGTGCGCAAACGCCCCGGCATGTACACCGACACCAGTCGGCCGAACCACCTTGCCCAGGAAGTCATCGACAACAGCGTCGACGAAGCCTTGGCCGGGCACGCCAAGTCGGTGCACGTCATTCTTCATGCAGACCATTCCCTGGAAGTGTCCGACGATGGTCGCGGCATGCCCGTGGACATCCACCCAGAAGAAGGCGTACCGGGCGTCGAGCTGATCCTTACCAAGCTGCACGCCGGCGGCAAGTTCTCCAACAAGAACTATCAGTTTTCCGGCGGCTTGCACGGCGTGGGGATTTCCGTGGTCAACGCCTTGTCCACCCTGGTGCGGGTCAAGGTCAAGCGCGATGGCAACGAGTACCAGATGACCTTCGCCGATGGCTACAAAGCCACCGACCTGGAAGTGATCGGCACCGTCGGCAAGCGCAACACCGGCACCAGCGTGTACTTCGCGCCGGACCCGAAATACTTCGATTCGCCGAAATTCTCCATCAGCCGCCTCAAGCACGTGCTCAAGGCCAAGGCCGTGTTGTGCCCGGGGCTGCTGGTCACCTTTGAAGACAAGGGCACCGGCGAGAAGGTCGAGTGGCATTACGAAGACGGCCTGCGTTCCTATTTGGAAGACTCGGTCAGCGACTTCGAACGCCTGCCCAACGAGCCGTTCTGCGGCAGCCTGGCGGGTAACAAGGAAGCCGTCGACTGGGCTCTGCTGTGGTTGCCCGAAGGCGGCGACAGCGTGCAGGAAAGTTACGTCAACCTGATCCCGACCGCCCAGGGCGGTACTCACGTCAACGGTCTGCGTCAGGGCTTGCTGGATGCCATGCGCGAATTCTGCGAATACCGCAGCCTGCTGCCGCGCGGCGTGAAGCTGGCGCCGGAAGACGTGTGGGAGCGCATCGCGTTCGTGCTCTCGATGAAGATGCAGGAGCCGCAGTTCTCCGGGCAAACCAAGGAACGCCTGTCGTCCCGTGAAGCGGCGGCGTTTGTCTCCGGGGTGGTCAAGGATGCCTTCAGCCTGTGGCTCAACGAGCATCCGGAACTAGGCCTTGCCCTGGCCGAGCTGGCGATCAACAACGCCGGGCGTCGCCTCAAGGCCAGCAAGAAAGTCGAGCGCAAGCGCATCACCCAAGGCCCAGCGCTGCCGGGCAAACTGGCCGATTGCGCAGGGCAGGATCCGATGCGCTCGGAACTGTTCCTGGTCGAAGGTGATTCCGCCGGCGGCTCCGCCAAACAAGCGCGGGACAAGGAATACCAGGCGATCCTGCCGTTGCGCGGCAAGATCCTTAACACCTGGGAAGTCGATGGCAGCGAAGTCCTGGCCAGCCAAGAAGTGCACAACATTGCCGTGGCGATCGGTGTCGACCCCGGCGCGGCCGACATGAGCCAGTTGCGCTATGGCAAGATCTGCATTCTCGCCGACGCCGACTCCGACGGCCTGCACATCGCCACCTTGCTCTGCGCGCTGTTCGTGCAGCACTTCCGTCCGCTGGTGGATGCCGGCCACGTCTACGTCGCCATGCCGCCGTTGTACCGGATCGACCTGGGCAAGGAGATCTTCTACGCCCTGGACGAAGCCGAGCGCGATGGCATCCTCGACCGTCTGGTAGCCGAAAAGAAACGCGGCAAGCCCCAGGTCACCCGATTCAAGGGCCTGGGCGAGATGAACCCACCGCAACTGCGTGAAACCACCATGGACCCGAACACCCGGCGCCTGGTGCAGTTGACCCTGGACGATTTCGCCGCCACCAGTGAAATGATGGACATGCTACTGGCGAAGAAGCGCGCCGGGGACCGCAAATCCTGGCTGGAATCCAAGGGCAACCTGGCCGAGGTTCTGGGCTGATGCGCACAGGCTTCGCCCTGGCGATCCTGATGTTGAGCGGGCTGGCAGCGACCACCGTCGCCGCCGCGCCCGTGGTGGAACTCAAACTCGTGTCCGAACACCCGGTGGACGGCATGCGCGGCGGCAACCTGTCGGGGCTGGCGCAGTGCGGTAACGAACTGTGGACGGTGTCCGATCGTGATGACGATCATATTTATCGCCTGGATACCAGTGCGCCCACCTGGCAGGCCGAAGCGGTAAAGATCGAGGTGCCGCCGGTGCCGGACTCCGGCTTGCCCTGGGGGCTGCGCTCGCGTACCAAGGCCGCTTCGTTCATTCGCGGCGGTGACCTGGATTTTGAAGGCATCAGCTGTGATGGCATGGGTAATCAGTACATTGTCAGCGAAGCCCATGCCGCGGTGCTGAAGGTGCCGGTGAGCGGCGCGCCGGAATGGCTGAAAATCGCCCCCGGCATGGTGCGAGAGGCCCGCGCCAGCGGCATGTTGCTGCACTTCAATGCGTTGTTTGAAGGATTGGTGATCAACCCGGAAGGCAACCAGCTCTGGCTGGCGGCCGAGCGCGAGCGGCGCGGGCTGATCTCCATCAAGCGTGCGCAAAGCCTCTGGGATTGCGATGGCCCGTGCGTACTGCTGAGCGAGGCCGGCCAGGAAGTGCAGCCGGCCAAGTTCACCGATGCCAAGGCGGTGTCCAAGGATTTTGCCGACCTGGCGCTGTACAACGGCAAATTGTTTACCCTGGAGCGTAATGCGTTCCAGATTTGCCGGCGCGATGCGGTCACGGCCAAGGTCGAGCTGTGCTGGTCGTTCGCCGACGAAACCCTGACCCCCGAACGCCGCTACGCCCAGCCCTATGGCTTGGCCGAGGCGCTGGTCATTGACGACAGCGGGGCCTGGCTGGGCATCGACAACAATTTCGGCCCCCGGGCCGATGGTGAAAAACGCCCCATGGTCTATCGTTTCGCCGCCCCGGCCGGCGGCTGGAGCGCCCAGCCATGAATCGGCCCCTTTTTGAATCGAATCAGCGCAGCGGCCGTTCCGCTGCGCCTTACCCACTATTGATGAGGCCCGCATGAGTGACATCCTCGCAGACAGCTTAGATGGCGTAGAACGCCGGTCGCTGGCTGACTTCACCGAAAATGCCTACCTCAACTACTCCATGTACGTGATCATGGACCGTGCCTTGCCGCATATCGGCGACGGCCTGAAGCCTGTGCAACGGCGCATCATCTACGCCATGAGTGAGTTGGGCCTGGATGCCGACTCCAAGCACAAGAAGTCGGCGCGTACCGTCGGTGACGTGCTCGGTAAATTCCACCCCCACGGCGACTCGGCTTGCTACGAAGCCATGGTGCTGATGGCGCAGCCGTTCAGCTATCGCTACACACTGGTAGACGGCCAGGGTAACTGGGGTGCGCCGGACGATCCCAAGTCCTTTGCCGCCATGCGTTACACCGAAGCCCGTCTGTCGCGTTACTCCGAGGTGCTGCTCAGCGAGCTGGGCCAGGGCACGGCGGATTGGGGGCCGAACTTCGACGGCACCCTCGACGAACCCCTGGTGTTGCCGGCACGTTTGCCGAATATCCTGCTCAATGGCACCACCGGTATCGCGGTGGGCATGGCCACTGACGTGCCTCCGCACAACCTGCGCGAAGTAGCCACCGCCTGCGTGCGTCTACTGGATGAGCCGAAGGCCACCGTGGAGCAGCTCTGCGAGCATATCCAGGGTCCGGACTACCCGACCGAAGCGGAAATCATCACGCCGCGCGCCGATTTGCTGAAGATGTACGAAACCGGCAAGGGCTCGGTGCGTATGCGCGCCGTGTACCACATTGAGGACGGCGACATTATCGTCACCGCGCTGCCGCACCAGGTGTCCGGTGCCAAGGTGCTGGAGCAGATCGCCGCGCTGATGCAGGCCAAACCGTCGAAACTGCCGCAGGTCGCCGACTTGCGTGACGAGTCCGACCATGAAAACCCGTGCCGCATCGTGATTATCCCGACCAATAGCCGGGTCGATCATGAAGTGCTGATGCAGCACTTGTTTGCCAGCACCGATCTGGAGTCCAGCTACCGCGTCAACGTCAACATCATTGGTCTGGACGGCAAGCCGCAGTTGAAGAACCTGCGCAACCTGCTGGTGGAGTGGCTGGAGTTCCGGATACAAACTGTTCGGCGCCGCCTGCAGTTCCGTCTGGACAAGGTCGAGCGCCGTCTGCATCTGTTGGACGGTTTGTTGATCGCTTACCTCAACCTGGATGAAGTGATTCATATCATCCGCACCGCCGAGCATCCGAAGGCCGAGCTGATCGCCCGTTTCGAGCTGAGCGAGATTCAGGCGGACTACATCCTCGACACCCGCCTGCGTCAGTTGGCGCGTCTGGAAGAGATGAAGTTGCGTGATGAACAGGATGCCTTGCTCAAGGAACAAGCCAAACTGCAAGCCCTGCTGGGTAGCGAAGCCAAGCTGAAAAAGCTGGTGCGTAGCGAACTGATCAAAGACGCCGAAACTTACGGCGATGACCGCCGCTCGCCCATCGTCGAGCGCGCCGAAGCGAAAGCTCTGACAGAAACCGAGCTACTGCCCAACGAGAAAATTACCGTCGTTCTGTCGGAAAAGGGTTGGGTTCGCTCCGCCAAAGGGCATGATATTGACGCCACTGGCCTGTCGTACAAGGCCGGTGACGGGTTCAAGACTGCAGCCGCTGGGCGTTCCAACCAGTTTGCGGTGTTTATCGACTCCACCGGGCGCAGTTACTCGGTGCCGGCCCATACTTTGCCGTCGGCACGGGGGCAGGGCGAGCCGCTGACCGGGCGTCTGACACCGCCACCGGGGGCAAATTTCGAGTGTGTGCTGCTACCGGACGATGACGCGCTGTACGTAATTGCTTCCGATGCGGGATATGGCTTCGTGGTCAAGGGGGAAGACCTGCAAGCCAAGAACAAGGCGGGCAAGGCGCTGTTGAGTCTGCCCAACAACGCCAAAGTGATCCTGCCGCGGCCGGTGCACGACCGTGAGAACAACTGGCTGGCGTCGGTCACTACCGAAGGGCGTCTGCTGGTGTTCAAGATCAGCGACCTGCCGCAATTGGGCAAAGGTAAAGGCAACAAGATTATTGGAATCCCCGGGGAGCGGGTAGCCAGTCGCGAAGAGTACGTGACCGACATCGCCGTAATTCCGGAGGGCGCCACTCTGGTGCTCCAGGCGGGTAAGCGCACTTTGTCGCTGCGCCCTGACGACCTTGAGCACTACAAGGGCGAGCGTGGCCGCCGGGGTAATAAATTGCCTCGTGGCTTCCAGCGGGTGGATGCTTTGTTGGTTGAAACGCCCGTTTAAGGCGTTTTAGAGCCCTCGATCTACGATTTAACCCGTAGATCGACGCTTTGGCGCTGGAGTCATGGCGCATATTCACGGATGATATGGCCTCTTCAGCGCCGGCGTGGCCGAGCGTGTACAGGTTATTTTTTAGTATTACATTGTGGTTCGCCTTGTGGCAGCCACCTGGATGGGATGATGACTGCTCCACGCCTTCCTTTTATTTTTATGCTCGCTGGCCTTTTGGGGCTGGCGGGTTGCAGCACACATCAACCGGTGTCGCTGTACCAGCTGGACAGCGGAAGTCCGGCTCAGCCAGCTCAAACCGCCGGCATGGCGGTATTGCTGGGGCCGGTAATCGTCGCCGACTACCTGCAACGCGAGACCCTGCTGCAACGTCAGAACGACGGCAGCCTGCAAGGTTCCACCGATGGCCGTTGGGCGGGCAGTTTATCGTCCGACATCAACCAGCTGATGCTGCGCCAGGTGGCCGGTCAGCTGGACAGCCAACGTGTGGTCCTCGCCCCCGCGCCTGCCGGCTTTACGCCGGACGTGCAGGTGCTGCTGACAATCACTCGGTTGGACTCGGGCACTTCGCAACCGGCAATTCTCGATGCGCAGTGGCGCTTGATCGATCGCCGTGGTCAGGTGCGTGACAACCGTATCGTGCACTTGCAGGAACAGCACACCGGCAGCACCGCGTCCCAGGTCCAGGCCCAGGGCGTGCTGTTGCAGCACTTGGCGCAGCAACTGTCGGTGGCGCTCAAGCCATTGGCCAACCAGCCCCCGATTGCCGCCGAGGCCCCGCGCAAACAAGCGCCGGCCCAGGCCAAGCCGGTTGCTCCGGAAAAGCCCAAGATGCCGATGGCCACGCCGATTCGTACCGATATGGAAGTATTCAGGTTTTGATCTGAATGCCACACAAACAAAAGGCCCGCTGATTCAGCGGGCCTTTTGTTTGTGTGCGATTTACTTGAAGTATTTAGGGATCCAAATGTGGGAGGGGGCTTGCCTCCGATAGCAGTGGGTCAGTCAGACCAGCTGTCACTGACACATCGCCATCGGGGGCAAGCCCCCTCCCACATTGAACTTGCGGTTTGCTTTAAGGCTTTGTGCGGGTCTCATGCATCCGCGCTAACTGACGCTCCAGCATCGACGGATACGGCTCCATCAAACGTTCCACACAGCTTGCGCCTTCGGGGCTGGCAATCGGGCGGATACGGGCGCGCTGGCGAATCAGCGGGTCTTCGCTGATCTTGCGCTCCACCAGCAGCAGGTTACGGCTGTGTTGGGACAAGGCCAGCGCGTCCTGGGCGATTTCGGTGAGCAGCAGGTCGATCTGGCTCATGCCGAACAGATCGTCGCCCACTGTCAGGCCCAGTTGCAGTTGCAGGGTGATGCCACTGTCCGCCACTTCGATCTGCAGGGCATGGCCCAAGGCGCGCAGCAGCTCGCCGCAGCAGATGGCGTTGGTCAGGTAGTCTTCACCGCTGTCTTCGCTGTGGAACAGCATCAAGGTGCTGCCATCGTTGAGGGTGTGCAGTTCGCTCTGGTACAGCGAAGCGGCCTGGTCGAGGCAGTCGCGGTAGCGCTCCAGCAATTCCGTCAGGCGTGCGCGGGGCAAGCGACGCAGTTGGTCCTGGGCGCCGAGTTGTACGGCCAGTACCGCGCTGTGCTGAGGCTCGGCGTTTTTCGCCGGCACCGCTTTGGGCACGACGGCCGGGCTGCTGGCCGCGGTATCGCGCAGATCAGCGAACGGGTCTTCGTCGTCCAATTCATCCTCTTCGGCGATAAGTGCCCTGCGTGTCGCCGGCTTGAGACCCGCCACCGGCGGCTTTTCGTCGAAGCCCGGATCGCGCAGGTCGCGTACTTCGAATTCGGGTTCGTCGTCGTAATCGGTGTCGTCGAATTCGGGTTCCGGTTCAACTTCGCGAACCACCGGCTCCGGGGCGAAGCTGGCGTGGAGTTGGCGGGCAAGGTCGCCGATTTCATCCTGGCGGTCGGTGGCCGGAGTGTGTTCGTCGATATCCCGCAGCCAGATGCGCAGTTGCATCAGCGGTGTCGAGATATGCCGACCCAGGCGCAGGCTCAAGGCCAGGGCCAGGGCCAGCAGAATCGCGCTCAGGATGCCCATGCTTTGCAGGCTGATGGTCATCGGCTGTTGGAATTGCTGCATATCCAGGCTGATGCGCAACTGGCCGGCTTTCACATCTTGAAAGGTGATATTGCTTTGATACAGGCCTTCGGCCTCACCCAACAAGCCGTTCTTCGGGCGCTGGCCGGCTTCGGCCATGATCCGGTTGTCGACGCTGTAGATGGCGGCGTGGGCCACCAGCGGATTCTTGGTGAGGTTATTGAGCAGCACGTTGAGACTGAGGATGTCGTTGGACACCAGCAGCTCGGTCGCCGAGGTGGCGGTCTGGGTGGTCAAGCTTTCGCCCAGGGCGTCGGCTTGCTCGTGCATGGCCTGTTTGAACTGCAAACCCATTACGCAGGCGTAGATCACCAGGGCCAGGGCGACCAGGATCACGTTATGGCTGGCGATGCGTAATGCGATCGGTACACGGCGGTGGCGCAGTGCCCGGAAGATCAGCAGGAAGAAGTTGTCGGTTTTTACTGGCGTGGGCCGGTTCACTTGAGCTCGGCTCTTGGTCCGTGAAGTTGACGCGCAGTATAGCGACAGGCCCATGACCGGCAAAGCGCTGGCTGTGCCCGATGGTCACTGAAAGTGGGTAGAATGCGGTTTTTTTCCAGCCTGGGGGTGCGCCTTGCGCGAAATTGTCCTGATTAACATCACTGGGGAAGACCGCCCGGGTCTTACCGCTGCCATTACCGGTGTGCTGGCCCAGGGTGGTGTGAACATTCTCGACATCGGCCAGGCCGTGATCCACGACACCCTGTCGTTCGGCATCCTGGTGGAAATTCCCAGCAACGAGCAGTCATCGTCCGTGCTCAAGGACATCCTGTTTACCGCGTACAAGCTGGATCAACAGGTACGTTTCACTCCGGTATCCGAAGCGGACTACCAGCATTGGGTGGCCGGCCAGGGCAAGAAACGCCATATCGTCACGTTGTTGACCCGCAAGGTCACCGCTGAACAACTGCAGCGCGTCAGCTCCATCACCGCGCAATACGGCTTGAATATCGACCACATCGACCGTCTGTCGGGGCGCATGCCATTGGACACGCCGGCCGACCAGGGCAAAGGCTGCATCGAGTTTTCCGTGCGTGGCGAGCCGGCTGACCCGCAGGCCCTGCGCGCGGAATTCCTCAGCGTCGCTCAGGAGTTGAATGTCGATATCGCCTTCCAGGAAGATTCGCTGTTCCGCCGCAACCGCCGCCTGGCGGTGTTCGATATGGACTCCACTTTGATCGAAGCCGAAGTCATCGACGAACTGGCCAAGGCTGCCGGTGTGGGCGATCAAGTCAGCGCCATCACTGAGCGTGCCATGGCCGGCGAGCTGGACTTCCGCGCCAGCTTCAAGGAGCGCCTGGCACTGCTCAAAGGCCTGGATGTGAGCGTGCTGGATTCCATTGGCGCTTCCCTGCGCCTGACCGAAGGCGCCGAAACCCTGTTCGCCGAACTCAAGCGCCTGGGTTACAAAACCGCGATCTTGTCCGGCGGCTTTACCTACTTCGCCAAGCAATTACAGGCCAAACTGGGCATCGATTACGTATTCGCCAACGAGTTGGAAGTGGTCGACGGCAAAGTGACCGGCGTGGCGGTCGAGCCGATTGTCGACGCGCAACGCAAGGCCGACCTGCTCAAGGAGCTGGCGCACAAGGAAGGGTTGCGTCTGGAGCAGACCATCGCGGTAGGCGACGGTGCCAACGATTTGCCGATGCTGGCGATTGCCGGGTTGGGCGTGGCGTTCCGGGCCAAGCCGCTGGTTAAACAGTCGGCCAAGCAGGCCATTTCGACCTTGGGGTTGGACGGTGTGCTGTATCTGCTGGGCTTTCGCGACCGCGACGGTCAGCTCTGACGGTCAGAAATGTAGGAGGGGGCTTGCCCCCCGATAGCGGTAGATCAGTCACTTTGATGTTGACTGATACTCAGCTATCGGGGGCGAGCCCCCTCTCACGTTGGATCTCTGCAAATATTGGATCAGGCTTTCGGCAGGCCGATCCCTTGACCCATCTGCACCGGCGAACCGGCCAGCAGCGCTTCTGACCACTGCACTTGATCCGGCCCGAACAGCACGATCGCGGTGGAACCCAACTTGAAACGTCCCAGCTCCGCACCTTTTTCCAGGTGGATCGGCGCGCGGGCGGCTTCGTCATAGCGGAAGGTTTTCAGCTCGCGCTTGGGTGGCGTAACCAGGCCGGCCCACACGGTTTCAATCGACGCCACGATCATTGCGCCCACCAGCACCACAGCCATCGGGCCGCGTTCGGTGTCGAACAGGCAGACCACTCGCTCGTTACGCGCAAACAGCTCCGGCACGTTTTCGGCGGTGGTCTGGTTAACCGAGAAAATCCGCCCCGGCACATAGACCATTTCGCGCAGCGTACCGGCCAGCGGCATGTGCACGCGGTGATAGTCCTTCGGCGACAGGTAAATAGTGGCGAAATCGCCGCCCATGAAAGGCGTCGCCATGGCAGCATCGCCGCCCAGCAATTCCAATACGCTGAAGCTATGGCCTTTGGCCTGGAACACACGGCCATGCTCGATCGGGCCCAGTTGGCTGACTGCGCCGTCGGCGGGGCTCAGCACGGCGCCGGGAGTGGGGTCGAGTGGGCGCGCGCCGTCTTTCAAGGCACGGGTGAAAAACGCATTGAAGTGCTCATAAGCGGTCACGTCCTCTACCAGTGCCTGGGACATATCCACTTGATAGCGCTTGGCGAACCATGTGGTGAAGGCATTTTTGAACCAGCGCACGCGGCACTCGGCCACGCAACCGGCCAGACGCGACAGCAAATGGTGCGGCAGCAAGTACTGGCTGAGGATAAACAACTGCTTTTTCATAACTGTCCTTAAACCTTAAGTCTTTTCAACGGGCGTGTCGGGGTGATTGCCCCATTCGCCCCAGGAACCGGCATAACCTTTGACTCGCGGATAACCGAGCGCCTTGGCCACCAGGTAGGTGAAGCCAGAGCGATGGTGAGTCTGGCAATGGGTGATGATTTCTTTGTCGGGCGTCAGGCCCAGGTTTTCAAGAATCTGTGGCATGTCGCGGCGGATGCGCAGGTTGCGCGCCTTATCCATGCCTTCAGTCCATTCGAAGTTGACCGCGCCGGGGATATGCCCGCCCTTGGCCGCGAGCACCTTCTCGCCGGAATACTCCAGCGGGCCGCGCGCGTCCCAGATGCCCAGGTCGGCAGCGCCAAGACGGCTTTGCAGGTATTCGCGGGTGGCGGTGGGGCCATCGTGCAGCGTGAGGCTGACCGGGCCGCCGGCCGACGGGGGGATGTCGGTGGAAACGGGCTGGCCGTCTGCCAACCATGCCAGCAGGCCGCCGTCGAGATAGTGGTATTTCTGATGGCCGATCACGTCGAGCAACCAGATAAAACGCCCGGCCCAGCCGCCGCCTTCGTCGTCGTAGACCACGTAGGTCGCATCCGGCGTGTGGCCGAGTTCGCCAAACAGCTTTTCCAGGTCCGCCTTGTTCGGCAGCAGGCCCGGAGCCGGTGGTTGACCCAGTTGGGTGCGTTTGGGGTCAACGAAGTGCGCGCCGGGGATATGCCCTTCGGCGTAGCGGGCGGCGCTGGTGAGGTCCACCACAATCAGGTGTTCGGCACCCAGGCGACTTTGCAGGTCGGCGGATTCGATCACCAGCGGCAAGCCAGAGAAGTCAGGCATGTGAGGTCTCCTGGGCATAAAAGTTGGCGATAAAGGATGGCGATTGTAGCGCAAGCATCAGGCGCCGCGGTTGGTAAAGCAGTGCAGGGCCTTTTCGATGCATTGAGCGGTTTTGCCGAACGCCTGTACGGTGGTTTCCGAGAACGGACCGCCGCCCTGGTCGGCCACCATCAGCATCACGACTTTGCCGTTGCAGCTCAGGGAGCGCAGCAGCAAGTGTTCGCCATTGAACAGGCGGCGCAGGATCGGCGGCAGCAGCGCGGAGAACTGCGCGTGGTTGTCCGGTGTGAAGCGCACCTGGGCGGATTTCTCCAGCAGACGCTGGAGCATTGTGCTGTGGACCACATCCAGGCTCAGGTTGGCGGCATCCTTGGGTAGGCCGTCGACCTGATGCACGCGCAGGGTGCTTTGGGCGCGGTCGGTCATCAGCAGCATCACCCGTTGCATGCCGCTGGCGACCAGCGCCTCTTTGGCACAGGTGGTCAGGTGCATGGCGTTGGCAAAGCGGCTCGGTTCCATCAGCAGTTCGGTGCAGCGGCTGCGCCACACGGCCAGCGCCTCGGCGGTGGGCGGCGGGGCGGGCAGTAAACCACGGTGGATCTTCTGCACATGCCACGGCCAGATCAACGACAGCGCCGGGTGCCAGAGATCGGGCATCAGCGTGGTGCGGGCGCTGGTCACTGCCTGTTGATGGACTTGCTGTTGTACTTCGGCCAAGGGTTGTTGCAGGTACAGAGCGGTGAGGAATTGCCAGCGCTGCGTGTGCGGGCAGGTCCAGGATTCTTGGGCGGACATCGCTAGGCCATTGGCCAGCAGTACGGTGTTGGCCGGCTGGTTCAGCCAGCGGCGCAGATGGGGGGCGGCGTCCAGCAATTGCTGCTGGTGCAGCGGGTCTTCGTCGCGGGCGATACGTAGCGCTTTGACCAACATGCGTTGCTCATTCAGCAGCAGGGTATAACCCTGGGATACCCACATTGGCAGGTGCCAGGCTTCAGTCAGGCCGATGCACAAGTCCAGCAGGCGTACGCCGAATAACTGCTGTTCAACCACGCGCGCCGACTCACCCTTGTGGATAACCCGCAGCTCCCATTCTTCCAACAGCTTGGGATAAGCCACCGCCATCGGCCACAGCGGCGACAAAAACAGCAGGCTGCCCCAATGAATGTCTTGCCACAGTCGCGCCAATCGGCTGCCGAACAGACCGTTGGCTTGCTGCGAGGCGTGCTGACTGACCAACAATAGCTGGCGCAACGCCACGGGAATGTCTTGGGCGGGTACCGACGGCAAACGTGCCAGCAGTTCCTCGGCGCGCTTGAGGCCCAGGCGGTTGAGTGCCACTTCGAGGTTTTCCGCCGGTTCGGCTAGGCTGCCATGGGTATGGCTGTTGGCCTCGCGCATCACGCTGAGCACCAGCGCCGGGCTGTTTTGCATCAGCTCGGCAATATCTCGCAACGAACTGCGGTTGTCGCGGATGGCTTTGCACACACGGTCGTGGCTGGTCTGTGGAACGGGCAGGCGCACCTCGTCCAGACGCTTGATCCAGTCGGGGAGGGAAGCAGGTTTTGCAGTTGGGTCGATTTTTTGTTTGGCCATGGTAGGGGCGCGATCATCACTTGCGGTCAACACGCCCAGAGCGGGCCGAACTGGCTTTTCGCCTTAACGGGCTATAGTCTGGCGCAGTTTTGCCGATAAGTAGAACAAGAGTTTTTCAGTTCCCCCAAATATGTCCATGAACCTGACGGCGCAAGTACTCATCTCCTATGGCTAAAATTATCGGCATCATCGTCGTCCTCGCGAGCGTGCTCGGCGGTTACGTCCTTTCCCACGGTAAGATCGCCGCGCTGATCCAACCTTTCGAAGTGATGATCATCGGCGGGGCGGCATTTGGTGCATTCCTGCAAGCCAACCCTGGGTACATGACCATGCACGTGGTCAAGAAGTCCCTGAGCATGTTCGGCTCGCGCTTCTCCCACACGTTCTATCTGGAAGTGCTGGGCCTGGTCTACGAGATCCTCAACAAGAGCCGCCGCGAGGGCATGATGGCCATTGAGGCCGACATCGAAGACGCCGCCGCCAGCCCGATTTTCGCCAAGTACCCGGCCGTGCTCAAAGACGAGCGCATGACCGCCTATATCTGTGATTACCTGCGCATCATGTCCTCCGGCAACATGGCCCCCCATGAGCTGGAAGGGTTGTTCGATATGGAACTGTTCAGCCTCAAAGAAGAACTGGAGCACCCGTCTCACGCGGTGACCGGCATCGCCGACGGCATGCCCGGCTTCGGTATCGTGGCGGCGGTACTCGGTATCGTGGTGACCATGGCCTCGCTGGGCGAGGGTGATCAGGCGGCCATCGGTATGCACGTAGGTGCGGCCTTGGTGGGTACCTTCTTCGGTATTCTCGCGGCTTACGGTTTCTTCGGTCCGCTGGCGACTTCCCTGGCCCACGACGCCAAGGAAGAGATCAACCTGTACGAATCGATCAAGGCCAGCCTGGTGGCGTCCGCTTCCGGCATGCCGCCTTCGCTGGCGGTGGAGTTCGGTCGCAAGGTGCTGTACCCCAAGCATCGCCCAAGCTTCGCCGAGCTGGAACAAGCGGTTCGCGGTCGCTAAGCCATGGAAAACAACCAGCCGATAATCATCAAGCGCGTCAAGCGCTTCGCTGCGGGGCACCATGGTGGTGCCTGGAAAATCGCCTTCGCCGACTTTGCGACGGCGATGATGGCGTTCTTTCTGGTGCTGTGGCTGATGTCTACCGCCACGCCTGAGCAGAAGATCGCCATCGCCGGCTACTTCAAAGACCCCATCGGTTTCTCGGAAAGCGGCACGCCCTTTGTGATCGACCTGGGCGGCTCGCCTCAACTGGCGCCTGAACGCACCATCAACCCGGAAGTGAAGACCGAGGCGCCTCAGGAGAAAATCCCGATTGAGCGCGATACGGTCGAGTCCATGGCCGAACAGGTCGAGCAGGAGCGTCTTGAGCTACTGCTGCAGGAGTTGCAGAACAAGGTTGAGGAAAACCCACAACTGCTGAAGTTCAAGGACCAGATTTCTTTCGAGATCACCCCCGAGGGTTTGCGCATCCAGATCACCGACGCCGCCAACCGGCCGATGTTCGATTCAGGCAGTGCGCGTTTGAAGCCGTACTTCGAAGACATCCTGCTGGCCATGGCCGATACCATCAAAGCGGTGCCGAACAAGATCAGCATCAGCGGCCATACCGACGCCAAGCCTTATGCGGGCCAGGGCGACTTCGGCAACTGGGAGCTTTCTGCCAACCGCGCCAACGCGGCCCGTCGTGCCCTGGTGGCCGGCAGCTACCCAGACGCGCAAGTGGCGCGAGTGGTGGGTTTTGCCTCTTCGCAACTGTTTGATGCGAAGGACCCGTTCAACCCGATCAACCGGCGCATTGACATCGTTGTGCTGACCAAAAAGGCTCAGCGTGCGATCGAAGGCGATCAACCCCCGCCGGTGCCGGCTCCAGGCGCTGGCGCGCCAGGTGACGTACCGGCTGACCCGAACGCTATCCCGCCAGGGCAGGAGCCGTTGCCGGCCCATGAACTGCGGCAGAAATTGAATCTGTTCGATGACGGTGGGGTGAAAGACCCGACGGTGCCCAAAGCGGGCTCTTAAGCTGTATATGCAAAGGCCGCGATCATCGCGGCCTTTTCACATCTTCCTCGCAGGGCAAGGAACCGGTCAGTAACTGCTCTCAGGCAAGCTCGCAATGATCGACCGATAGCTGTTCATCCGCTGCTGTTGCACGCGGCCATCTTCCAGGGCCTTGAGCAGGGCACAGCCCGGTTCGCGGTCGTGCTTGCAGTCACGGAAGCGGCAGGTGCCGATCAGATCGTTGAATTCGATAAAGCCGGCTTCCACATCGCTGCGGCTGACGTGGCCGAGGCCGAATTCGCGGATACCTGGGGAGTCGATCAGCTCACCGCCGCCGGGGAAGTGAAACAGTCGCGCGGTGGTGGTGGTGTGGGTGCCCTGGCCGGACAGCTCCGACAGCGGCCCTACTCGGGTGTCGACTTCCGGCAGCAGGCTGTTGACCAGCGACGACTTGCCGACGCCGGACTGGCCTACGAACACGCTGATGCGCCCGTCCAACTGTTGTTGCAGTTGTTCCATGCCATTGCCGTGATGGGCCGAGACTTCCAGCACCGGGTAGCCTAGGGTGCGGTAGACCGCCAACAACGCATTGAGCGCCGGAGCATTCTGTTCGTCGATCAGGTCGAATTTGTTCAACAGCAGCAGTGGGCGAATGCCAGCGTGCTCGGCGGCCACCAGGTAGCGGTCGATCAGGTTGGCATGGGGCTCGGGCAGCGGCGCGAAAACAATCACGATCATGTCGACGTTGGCCGCCACCGGCTTGAGCTGGCCGCGACTGTCGGGGCGGCGCAGTTCAGTGCTGCGGGGCAACTGGGCGACGATCACGCCGATCCCCTGGTTGCCAGCACGCCAGACCACGCGGTCGCCGGTGACCAGCGCCGGCAGGTTGGCGCGCAAGTGACAACGGAACACCTGACCGGCGAGTTCGCCTTCCAGCGCCTCGACTTCGACCTGCACGCCAAAGTGCGCGATCACCAGACCCGTTTGTTCGGGGCCCAAGTCGCCGCCCTCGAGCGCTTCCACGGCGGAGGATTCACGTTTGGCGGCGCGGGCAGCGCGTTCGCCTTGAATCTTTTCGATGCGCCAGTTTTGGCGACGGTTGAGCTGGCGTTTGGCCATTGGTGTTCCGTATCGATAATGCAAAGGTTTGGGTGAAACGGTCGCGAGTCTAGCACGCCCCCGCCTGCTAAACTGCGCAGCTACGCCAAGGTGCCAAGAGAAACGAGCCATGCAAAACCCACAGAACCTGATTTGGATCGATCTGGAAATGACCGGTCTGAACCCCGACACCGACGTCATCATCGAGATGGCGACGATTGTTACCGACAGCAACCTCAATACCTTGGCCGAAGGTCCGGTGATCGCCATCCACCACAGCGATGCGGTGCTAGCCACCATGGATGAGTGGAATACCCGCACCCATGGCAATTCCGGCCTGACCCAGCGCGTGCGCGACAGTCGCATCAGCATGGCCGAGGCTGAAGCCCAGACCATCGCCTTCCTGGAGCAGTGGGTACCCAAGGGCAAGTCGCCGATCTGCGGCAACAGCATCTGCCAGGATCGTCGCTTCCTTTATACCCATATGAAAGCGCTGGAAAGCTACTTCCATTACCGCAACCTGGACGTGTCCACACTCAAGGAACTGGCTGCGCGCTGGGCGCCGGAAGTCAAAGACAGTTTCCACAAGGGCAGCACTCACCTGGCGCTGGACGATATTCGCGAATCGATTGCCGAACTGCAGCATTACCGCAAGCACTTCATCAAGGCTTGAAACGGTTTCTTACCGTGTCCGGGCTTCCTGTGGTGAGCGGGCTTGCCCCGCGCTGGGCTGCGTAGCGGCCCCACTGCTGTTGCCGCATTTTTCCCTATAGATATCGTCGCCAAGTATTTGGGGCTGCTGCGCAGCCCGGCGCGGGGCAAGCCCGCTCACTACAAGGATCGCCACCATGCTGCTGATGCTCTACCTCATTGCCATCACCGCCGAAGCCATGACCGGCGCCTTGTCCGCCGGTCGACGCGGCATGGACTGGTTTGGCGTGGTGTTGATTGCCTGCGTGACGGCGCTGGGGGGCGGTTCGGTGCGGGATGTGTTGCTTGGGCACTACCCGCTGACGTGGGTCAAGCACCCTGAGTACCTGGTGCTGACCTCGGTGGCCGCGCTGGTGACGATCTTTATCGCGCCGCTGATGCGACGCCTGCGCTCGGTATTCCTGGCCCTGGACGCCGTGGGCCTGGTGGCGTTCACCTTGATTGGCTGCATGACCGCCCTGGAAATGGGGCACGGCATGCTGGTGGCGTCGGTCAGCGGTGTGATCACCGGGGTGTTCGGTGGCATTCTGCGGGATATCTTCTGCAACGACATCCCGCTGGTCTTCCGCCGCGAGTTGTACGCCAGCGTGTCGTTCCTCGCCGCTTGGTTCTATCTGTTGTGCCTGCAGCTGGAGCTGCCCGGTGAGCAAGCCATCCTGCTGACGTTGTTCAGTGGCTTTCTATTGCGTCTGCTGGCGATCCGCTTTCACTGGGAAATGCCCAAGTTCGTCTACAACGATGATGTGCACTGACGCTCGGCATGCTGCTTGAGCGCCCATTCCACATGCTCGCGCACCAGCTCCGACGGGTACTCGCGCCGCGCTTTCAGGGCCTCCAGTACCGGAATACTTGATGGCGCATTGCCCAGTCCTACCGCCAGGTTGCGCAGCCAGCGCTCATAACCGGCGCGGCGCAGGGGTGAGCCTTCGGTGCTGCTGAGGAATCTATCCTCGTCCCACATAAACAGTTCGGCCAGCTCTGCGTTATCCAGGTTATGCCGTGGCTGGAAATCGCCTTCGTCAGTGGGGCGAGCGAAACGATTCCACGGACAAACGATCTGACAGTCATCGCAGCCGAAGACGCGATTACCGATCAGTGGGCGCAGGTCTTCCGGGATAGCCGTTTTCAGCTCGATGGTGAGGTACGAGATACAGCGCCGGGCGTCCAGTACATACGGGCCGACGAAGGCATTGGTGGGGCAGATATCCAGGCAGGCGGTGCAGCGTCCGCAGTGCTCGGTGCTATGGGGCGGGTCGACTGGCAAGGGCAAGTCGACGAACAATTCGCTGAGGAAGAAATAACTGCCGGCCTTGCGGTTGAGTACCAGGGTGTTCTTGCCGATCCAGCCCAGGCCGGCTTGCTCGGCGATGGCTTTTTCGAGCACTGGCGCGCTGTCGACGAATGCGCGAAAGCCAAAGGGGCCGATCTGGGACTGGATGCGATCGGCCAGTTGCTGCACGCGTTTGCGGATCAGCTTGTGGTAATCGCGACCCAGGGCATAGCGCGAGATGTAGGCTTTTTCCGGCTGGGCCAGTAGATGCGCCATCTGGGTATCGCCCGGCAGGTAGTCCATGCGCAGCGACACCACGCGCAGGGTGCCGGGTACCAGTTCTTCGGGGTGGGAGCGTTTGCTGCCATGGGCGCCCATGTAATCCATCTCGCCGTGGTAGCCCGCGTCGAGCCAGCGTTGCAGGTGCTGCTCATGCTCGGCGAGGTCCAGGCCGCTGATGCCGACTTGCTGAAAACCCAGCTCGCGGCCCCAGTCTTTGATCGATTGGGCGAGGGCGGGCAGATCGGAGGTAATAGCGGGCATGAGACACGGGAAACCACAGGTTAGATGCGTATAATTCTGCCAGACATCGGAGCTTGAAGACGCATGCCGCAGACAAAACACGAAATAACCGACGTTCAGCCACTGTTGCCCGGCCATTTGCCGACACTGGCTGCGCGTTCCCCTGACGCCCATAAAGGCCAGTTCGGCCACCTGCTGGTGATCGGCGGCGACCTTGGTTTTGGCGGCGCCGCGCTACTGAGCGCTGAAAGTGCCTTGCGCAGTGGTGCGGGCATGGTGTCTCTGGCCACGCGCCTTGAGCACGTGCCCGCGGCGCTGGCCCGTTTGCCGGAAGTCATGACCCTTGGCGTCAATTCCGCCAACCAATTGATGGGCTTGTTGGAAAAGATTTCGGTGATCGTCATTGGGCCTGGCCTGGGTGCTGCCAGTTGGGGCAAAAGTCTGTTGTCTGTCGCGGCCAATGCCCGCCAGCCGCAGGTGTGGGACGCCGACGCGTTGAATCAACTGGCCGACGGCGGTGTAAGCCTGCCGGCCAACTGCGTTATCACCCCGCACCCTGGCGAAGCGGCGCGACTGTTGGGGATCTCGACAGCCGACGTTCAGGCCGACCGTCTTAAGGTGGCGCGCGCGTTGAGCCTGAAATTCAATGCCGTCGCCATTCTTAAGGGCGCAGGCAGTCTGATTGCCTGCCCGGATGGGCGCGTTTCCCGCTGCGATCAAGGCCATCCGGCCATGGCCACCGCAGGGCTGGGCGATGTATTGGCAGGCCTGGTCGGGGCCTTGCTGGCTCAGGGCATGCCCGCGTACGAGGCCAGTTGCCTGGCCGTTTGGCTGCACGCCACGGCTGGGGAACGACAGGGCACCTTGGGTCGCGGGCTCGCCGCCAGTGACCTGATCCCCACCATTCGTCAATTGCTGGAGGAACAGTCACCGTGCCTGAAGTAATTCTTTTTCTGGCCGATGAAGACGCCATGGTTGCGTTGGGCCATCGCCTTGCGCAACTGACGGCCGGCAACGGTCTGATTTTCCTGGAGGGTGACCTGGGGGCCGGCAAGACCACGCTGTCCCGTGGGATAATTCGCGGGTTGGGTCATCAGGGGGCGGTAAAAAGCCCGACGTTCACACTGGTGGAGCCCTACGAGATTGGCGCGGTGCATGCCTTTCACTTCGATCTTTATCGCCTGGTGGACCCTGAAGAATTGGAGTTCATGGGTATCCGTGATTACTTCGATGAAGATGCTTTATGCCTGATCGAATGGCCAGACAAAGGTGCAGGCTTTTTGCCAAAGCCGGACCTGACCATTACCATTACGCCGCATGAGCATGGACGTCAGCTGAAGTTGTTGCCCCAGAGCGCGCGCGCCAAGTCGTGGTGTGCCGCTTTGGCTTTGGAATTCAAATAATTGGTGGGGTTAGGTATGCGCTTTCGCGCGTTGGTTGCTGTCGTAGGGGTGTTGCTTGCGGCAATGACTGTCAATGCTCTGGCTGCTTCACAGGTAAAGAGTGTGCGCCTGTGGCGAGCGCCGGATAACACGCGACTGGTGTTCGACCTGTCTGGGCCGGTCCAGCACAGCGTCTTTACCCTGACGGCGCCTGATCGCCTGGTGATCGACATCAATGGTGCGACCCTGGCCGCGCCGCTGAAAGTCTCCACCGCCAATACCCCGATTACCGCCATGCGCTCGGCACAGCGTACGCCGACCGATCTGCGCGTGGTTATCGACCTGAAAAAAGTCGTGACGCCCAAGAGTTTCTCCCTGGCGCCGAATGCTCAGTACGGCAACCGACTGGTGGTCGACCTGTTTGACAACGCTGCCGACGCTGCGCCGCCGCCCGCGCCAACCCCGAGCGTGGCAACTGTACCGGCGGTGCCGGTCAACCCTTCGCAGCCTCAGGTCAAGCTGCCACCGCCGCCGCCAGCCCCGGCCGGCAAGCGCGACATCATCGTGGTCATCGACGCTGGCCACGGTGGTGAAGACCCGGGCGCATCCGGCTCGCGTGGTCAGCATGAAAAAGACGTGGTACTGGCCATCGCCCGCGAGTTGCAGCGCCAGGTCAACGGCATGAAAGGCTACCGTGCGGAACTGACCCGCACCGGTGACTACTTCATCCCGTTGCGCGGCCGTACCGAAATTGCGCGTAAGAAAGGCGCCGACCTGTTCGTGTCGATCCACGCCGACGCCGCGCCGTCGACGGCCGCCTTCGGTGCTTCGGTGTTCGCGTTGTCGGACCGTGGTGCCACGTCCGAGACCGCGCGCTGGCTGGCCGACAGTGAAAACCGGTCCGACCTGATCGGCGGAGCTGGCAACGTGTCCCTGGACGACAAGGACAAAATGCTCGCTGGCGTACTATTGGACCTGTCGATGACAGCTTCGCTGACCTCCAGCCTGAACGTCGGCCAGAAAGTCTTGAGCAACATCGGGCGCGTCACGTCGTTGCACAAACAGCGCGTGGAACAGGCGGGGTTCATGGTGTTGAAGTCGCCGGATATCCCGTCGATCCTGGTGGAGACTGGCTTTATCTCCAACGCCAACGAAGCGTCCAAACTGGCCAGCGCCAGTCACCAGCAGGCGTTGGCGCGTTCCATCAGCGCTGGCGTGCGCCAGTTCTTCCAGCAGAACCCGCCTCCTGGCACTTACATCGCCTGGCTGCGGGACTCCGGCAAGATCGCCCAAGGCCCGCGTGACCATCGCGTACAGCCTGGCGATACCCTGGCCATGCTGGCGGTGCGTTTCCAGGTATCGCCCGCGACCTTGCGCAATGCGAACAACCTGAAAACCGATGAGTTGAAAGTCGGCCAGGTGTTAACCATCCCTGGCACAGAATTGGCGGCACAGTAATGAGCGAATCAATCCTCACCAGCGGGTCGCGCATTGAATTGCTCAGCCCGCGCCTGGCCAACCAGATCGCAGCGGGCGAAGTGGTGGAACGGCCGGCGTCGGTGATCAAGGAGTTGCTGGAAAACAGCATCGACTCCGGTGCCAAGCGCATCGATGTGGATGTCGAGCAGGGCGGTGTGAAACTCCTGCGCGTACGTGACGACGGCAGCGGTATTTCCTCCGACGACCTGCCGCTGGCCCTGGCCCGTCACGCCACCAGTAAAATTCGCGACCTGGAAGACCTTGAACGGGTGATGAGCCTGGGCTTTCGCGGTGAGGCCCTGGCGTCCATCAGCTCCGTAGCGCGCCTGACGTTGACCTCGCGCACCCGCAGCGCCGAACAGGCCTGGCAAGTGGAAACCGAAGGGCGCGACATGGCGCCCCGAGTCCAGCCGGCGGCGCATCCGGTGGGCACCTCGGTGGAAGTGCGCGATTTGTTCTTCAACACCCCGGCGCGGCGCAAATTCCTCAAAGCCGAAAAAACCGAATTCGATCACCTGCAGGAAGTCATCAAACGCCTGGCCCTGGCGCGTTTCGATGTGGCGTTTCACCTGCGCCACAACGGCAAGACCATTCTCAGCCTGCACGAAGCCAATGATGACGCCGCCCGTGCGCGTCGAGTCGCGGCGGTGTGCGGCGCGGGCTTCCTGGAGCAGGCGCTGCCGATTGAAATCGAGCGCAACGGCTTGCGTCTGTGGGGCTGGGTGGGCTTGCCAACTTTCTCCCGCAGCCAGGCGGATTTGCAGTATTTCTTTGTGAATGGCCGCGCGGTGCGCGACAAATTGGTGGCCCACGCGGTGCGCCAGGCCTATCGCGACGTGCTGTTCAATGGGCGGCATCCGACATTTGTGCTGTTTTTCGAGGTCGACCCGTCGGTGGTGGACGTCAACGTGCACCCGACCAAACACGAAGTGCGTTTCCGCGATGGGCGCATGGTGCACGACTTCCTCTATGGCACGTTGCACCGCGCACTGGGCGATGTGCGCCCGGATGACCAACTGGCGGCGCCAATCGTAACGGCGGTGGTGCGGCCAAGTGGGCCCGAGGCCGGTGAATTCGGCCCCCAGGGGGAAATGAGCCTGGCAGGCAACCTGCTGCAATCGCCGCAACCGCAGCCGGCTTACACAGCACCGAACGCAGGCTCGGGGGCGGGTTATCAATATCAATACACACCGCGTCCGCAGTCAGCAGTGCCGGTGGCCGAGGCTCAGGCCGCCTATCGCGAATTCTTTGCGCCGCTGCCGGACGCGCAGCCGAGTGCGGCTGCCTTGCCCGAAGGCGGCGGTGATATTCCGCCGCTGGGTTATGCGTTGGCGCAGCTCAAAGGTATCTACATCCTGGCGGAAAACGCCCATGGCCTGGTGCTGGTCGATATGCACGCGGCCCATGAGCGGATCATGTATGAGCGGCTGAAGGTCGCCATGGCCAGCGAAGGTCTCAGCGGCCAGCCGTTGCTGGTGCCCGAATCCCTGGCGGTCAGCCAGCGTGAGGCCGATTGCGCTGAAGAGCATCACGAGGTTTTCCAGAAGCTGGGCTTTGAGCTGCAGCGTCTGGGGCCGGAAACGCTGACGATCCGGCAGATCCCGGCGCTGCTCAAGCAGGCCGAGGCCAACCGGCTGGTCGCCGATGTGTTGGCGGACCTGATGGAGTACGGCACCAGCGACCGTATCCAGGCCCACATCAACGAATTGCTGGGTACCATGGCCTGCCATGGTGCCATCCGCGCCAACCGCCGCCTGGCGTTGCCGGAAATGAACGGGCTACTGCGCGACATGGAAAACACCGAGCGCAGCGGGCAGTGCAACCATGGCCGACCGACCTGGACCCAGATGGGCCTGGACGATCTGGACAAACTGTTCCTGCGCGGTCGTTGATGAGTGCCTTGCCCCCCGCAATCTTCCTGATGGGCCCCACGGCCGCCGGTAAGACCGATCTCGCTATCGAGCTGACCAAGGTGCTGCCATGCGAGTTGATCAGCGTCGACTCTGCCCTGGTTTACCGGGACATGGACATCGGCACGGCCAAGCCCTCCAAGGCGTTGCTCGCGCAGCATCCGCACCGGCTGATCGACATCATTGACCCCGCCGAGAGTTATTCGGCGGCGGATTTTCGCACCGATGCCCTGGCCGCCATGGCTGAGATCACCGCACGGGGCAATATTCCCCTGCTGGTGGGCGGCACGATGCTCTATTACAAGGCTTTGCAGGAAGGTCTGGCGGATATGCCGCCAGCGGACGCCCAGGTGCGCGCCGAGCTTGAAGACGAAGCTGCACGCCTTGGCTGGCAAGCCCTGCATGATCAGTTGGCAGCGGTAGATCCGGTGTCGGCGGCGCGCATTCATCCTAATGACCCGCAGCGCCTCACGCGGGCACTGGAAGTCTGGCGTGTCAGCGGGCTGACCATGACCGAGCATCGGCAGCGACAATCTGCGCAAAGTGCTGATGCAGGGGCATCTGGGCAGTCACAATTGCCCTATACTGTGGCCAATCTGGCTATCGCTCCGGCAAATCGCCAGGTGCTGCATGAACGAATTGCACAAAGATTCACAATTATGTTGGAACAGGGGTTTGTGGAGGAGGTCGTAGCACTGCGTTCCAGAGGTGACCTGCATCTAGGGTTGCCTTCGATACGTGCTGTAGGCTATCGCCAAGTCTGGGATCATCTGGATGGCAAGCTGACGTCAGCCGAAATGCAGGAGCGCGGCATCATCGCCACGCGCCAATTGGCGAAACGCCAGTTCACCTGGTTGCGCAGTTGGAGCGATTTGCACTGGCTGGACAGCCTGGACAGCGACAATCTGTCACGCGCCTTGAAATACTTGGGAACGGTCTCCATATTGAGCTGAGTCCTTGCAATTGCCGTCTATCCTTGGGGGTGTGACGGTTAAAGCTTTCTATTTTCTGATTTTTATTATTGATCCTTAAAGGAGTGCGGCACATGTCAAAAGGGCATTCGCTACAAGACCCTTACTTGAATACCTTACGTAAAGAGAAAGTGGGGGTTTCCATTTATCTGGTCAACGGTATCAAGTTGCAAGGTACGATTGAGTCGTTCGACCAGTTCGTGATCCTGTTGAAAAACACCGTCAGCCAGATGGTTTACAAGCACGCTATCTCGACAGTCGTCCCTGTTCGCCCAATCCGCCTGCCTAGCGCAGCGGGTGACGAGCAAGCTGACGCTGAGCCAGGTAACGCCTGATAGGAGTCTCCTTTGTTCTTTGAGCGCCACGGTGGTGGTGAGCGAGTAATCCTCGTTCACTTGGATGGACAGGACCCTGAGGCGCGCGAAGATCCGCAGGAGTTTCAGGAGCTGGCAAATTCGGCCGGCGCCGAGACCGTTGCGTTTTTTAACGTGCCGCGTCATCGGCCAACCGCCAAATACCTGATCGGCAGCGGCAAGGTCGAGGAATTGCGCGACCTGGTCCACGCCGAAGAAGCCGATCTGGTGATCTTCAATCACACCCTCACGCCCAGTCAGGAACGCAACCTCGAACGTGTTTTCGAGTGTCGCGTGATTGATCGCACCGGTCTGATTCTCGATATCTTCGCCCAACGCGCCCGTACCCATGAAGGTAAGCTCCAGGTCGAATTGGCCCAGCTTGACCACATGAGTACGCGTCTGGTGCGCGGCTGGACTCACCTTGAGCGACAGGGTGGCGGTATCGGCATGCGTGGGCCGGGTGAAACCCAACTCGAAACCGACCGCCGCCTGCTGCGGGTTCGCCTGCGTCAGATCAAGGGGCGGCTGGAGAAAGTCCGCAGCCAGCGCGAGCAGTCGCGCCGTGGGCGTTCGCGTGCGGATATTCCCACCGTGTCTCTGGTGGGCTACACCAACGCCGGCAAGTCCACGCTATTCAACAACGTGACCAAGTCCGACGTGTATGCGGCCGACCAGCTGTTCGCCACCCTCGACCCTACTTTACGTCGTCTGGATCTGGCCGACCTGGGGCCGATCGTGTTGGCCGATACCGTGGGTTTTATTCGTCACTTGCCGCACAAGCTGGTCGAGGCATTTAGGTCTACGCTCGAAGAGTCGAGCAATTCCGACTTGCTGCTGCATGTAATCGATGCGGCCGAGCCGGACCGCATGTTGCAGATCGAGCAGGTGATGCTGGTGCTGGGCGAGATTGGTGCCCAGGACTTGCCGATCCTCGAGGTCTATAACAAACTCGATTTGCTTGAAGGCGTGGAGCCGCAAATCCAGCGCGATGAGCACGGCAAGCCCCAGCGGGTCTGGCTGTCGGCGCGCGATGGCAGTGGCCTGGAGCTGCTTGAACAAGCGATTGCCGAGTTGCTCGGCAGTGATTTGTTTGTCGGCACCTTGCGCTTGCCCCAGCGTTTTGCTCGACTGCGTGCACAGTTTTTCGAGCTGGGCGCGGTACAGAAAGAAGAACACGACGAAGAAGGTGTCAGCTTGCTGGCTGTTCGATTGCCGCGCTCGGAGCTGAATCGGCTGGTCAGCCGTGAAGGTGTGGTGCCGACAGAGTTCATCGAACAACACACTTTGCAATAAAAGCCTCCGAAAGCGGTTGTGCCGCAGTAGCAGGCATTCTGTAGCATTGGTCGGCGCGCCGTGGGTGCGTCTTTGCTTTATCAGATGGAGAGCGCTATGGCTTGGAATGAGCCGGGTGGCAACTCGAATAATCAGGATCCTTGGGGTGGTAAGCGCCGCAATAATGGCGACCGCAAGGGGCCACCAGATCTCGACGAGGCCTTCCGAAAGCTGCAGGAAAGCCTGAATGGGTTGTTCGGTGGTGGAAAAAAACGTGGTGGTGACGACGGCGGTCGCACGGGCAAGGGCGGTGGCTATGGCCTGCTCGGCTTGGGCCTTGTGGTGCTGGCGGCTGTCTGGCTGTACAGCGCGGTCTACGTGGTGGACGAGCAGGAGCAGGCCGTGGTGCTGCGCTTCGGCAAGTACTACGAGACTGTTGGTCCGGGCCTGAATATCTATTTCCCGCCGATCGACAAGAAGTACATGGAGAACGTCACGCGTGAGCGTGCCTACACCAAGCAGGGCCAGATGCTGACCGAAGACGAGAATATCGTCGAAGTGCCGCTGACCGTGCAGTACAAGATCAGCAACCTGCAGGACTTCGTGCTGAACGTTGATCAGCCGGAAATCAGCCTGCAACACGCAACCGAAAGTGCACTGCGCCATGTGGTGGGCTCCACCGCCATGGATCAGGTGCTCACCGAAGGTCGTGAGCTGATGGCCAGCGAGATCAAGGAGCGCCTGCAACGGTTCCTCGATACCTACCGCACCGGTATCACCGTGACCCAGGTGAACGTACAGAGCGCAGCGGCACCGCGTGAAGTACAGGAAGCCTTCGACGACGTGATCCGTGCCCGTGAGGACGAACAGCGTTCGCGCAACCAGGCTGAAACCTACGCAAACGGCGTCGTGCCGGAAGCCCGTGGTCAAGCTCAACGCATCATCGAAGATGCCAACGGTTATCGCGACGAAGTGGTGTCTCGCGCCAAGGGTGAGGCTGATCGCTTTACCAAGCTGGTGGCCGAGTACCGCAAGGCGCCCGAGGTTACCCGCGAGCGTCTGTACCTGGACACCATGCAGGAAGTTTTCAGCAATACCAGCAAGGTTCTCGTGACCGGCAGCAAGGGTGGGCAGAACAATCTGCTGTACCTGCCGCTGGACAAGATGATCGAAGGTGGTCGTAACAGCACCAGCGCGCCGTCTACCGGTTCCACTGCCGCTGCCAATGAAGCGAGCGCCCGTGCGGCTGCTGACTTGCTGCAACAGCAAACACGTACCAGGGAGAGTCGTTGATGAGCAATAAATCGCTGACCGCCCTGATTGTGGGCGTCGTCGTGGTCATCGCTGCCTGGAACTGCTTCTACATCGTGGCTCAGACCGAGCGTGCGGTGCTGCTGCAATTCGGTCGCGTGGTCCAGGCGGATGTCCAGCCGGGGTTGCATGTGAAAGTCCCCTACGTCAACCAGGTGCGCAAGTTCGATGCACGCCTGATGACTCTGGATGCACCGACACAGCGCTTCCTGACCCTGGAAAAGAAAGCCGTGATGGTTGACGCCTACGCCAAGTGGCGCGTCAAGGACGCCGAGCGCTTCTACACCGCAACTTCCGGTCTCAAGCAGATTGCCGACGAACGTTTGTCGCGTCGTCTGGAATCGGGCCTGCGTGACCAGTTTGGTAAGCGCACCCTGCACGAGGTGGTGTCCGGTGAACGTGATGCGCTGATGGCGGATATCACGGCTTCGCTGAACAAGATGGCGGAAAAAGAACTGGGCATCGAAGTGATCGATGTTCGGGTCAAGGCCATCGACCTGCCGAAGGAAGTAAACCGCAGCGTGTTCGAGCGTATGAGCACCGAGCGTGAGCGTGAAGCGCGTGAGCATCGCGCCAAGGGTAACGAGTTGGCCGAGGGTATCCGCGCGGATGCCGATCGTCAGCGTCGTGTACTGCTGGCCGAAGCCTATCGCGAGTCTGAAGAGGCGCGTGGTGATGGCGACGCTCAAGCTGCGGCGATCTACGCCAAGGCCTACGGTCAGGACCAGGAGTTCTACGCGTTCTATCGCAGCCTGCGTGCCTACCGTGAAAGCTTCGCGAACAAAACCGACGTCATGGTGCTGGACCCAAGCAGCGATTTCTTTCGCTACCTGGAAAAAGCCAAGTAAGCGCCTGTGACTGCGTAGGGCACACTCCGTCGGGCGGGTAAAACGCCTGGCGGGGTGATCCTTTCAGAAAACGGGTGTATGATGCGGCAGCCGGGAAATTCCCGGCTTTTTTGCGTCTGCATGTTTGATTCGGCAGGCGTGACAGGTTTTTCGAGGAAAGTGCCCGACGAGGCCGCTGGCAGGCCGTTCGTCACGTCGCTCTTGCGCGTGGTTTATGCAGGCGGCGGGCATTTTCTGCTTCACTCAAGGCTCGGCCGAGGGCTGGCCGCCCGGATCAAAGGGGAATGGCGTAATGGCAACGGTAGACCGCTGGCTGCTGCCAGATGGCATCGAAGAAGTACTGCCACCGGAAGCTGCGCGCATTGAAGTAGCGCGTCGCCAGGTGTTGGATCTGTTCCAGAGCTGGGGTTATGACTTTGTCGTAACCCCTCATATCGAGTACCTCGAATCCCTGCTGACCGGCGCAGGCCAGGATCTGGATCTGCGCACCTTCAAGGTTATCGATCCGCAGTCGGGTCGGCAGATGGGATTCCGTGCCGACATCACGCCGCAGGTGGCGCGCATCGACGCACACACCCTGCGTCGCGAAGGCCCGAACCGTCTGTGCTACGCCGGCAGCGTACTGCATGCGAAGCCCCGCGCCTTGTCGTCTTCCCGTAGCCCGATCCAGCTGGGCGCCGAGCTGTACGGCGACGCCAGCCCGAGCAGCGACGTGGAAGTCATCAGTTTGATGCTGGCCATGCTGCAACTGGCTGACGTCCCGGATGTGCACATGGACCTGGGCCACGTCGGTATCTACCGCGGCTTGGCCCGTGCGGCCGGTTTGTCCGGTGAAGTGGAGCAACAGTTGTTCGATGCCTTGCAGCGCAAAGCCATCGATGAAGTCATCGCGCTGACTGAAGGTGTGCCCGCCGATCTGGCCCGCATGCTACGCGCGCTGGTGAACTTGTGTGGCGGCCGTGAAGTGCTTATGGCTGCCCGTGAACAACTGGCGAGCGCGCCGGCGGCGGTCTTGGCGGCGTTGGATGATGTGTTGGCCATTGCCGAGCAGTTGTCGGCACGTTTCCCGCAGTTGCCGCTGTATTTCGATTTGGGCGAGCTGCGTGGTTATCACTACCACACGGGTGTGGTGTTCGCGGTGTTTGTTCCGGGAGTTGGCCAGGCCATCGCCCAAGGCGGTCGTTATGACGATATCGGCGCCGACTTCGGTCGCGCGCGTCCGGCCACCGGCTTCTCCACCGATTTGAAAACCCTGGTGACCCTGGGGCGTGCTGAGGTCGAGCTGCCGTCTGGTGGCATCTGGATGCCCGACAGTACGGACGCGGCACTCTGGCAGCAGGTCTGCCAGTTGCGCAGTGAGGGTCAGCGTGTCGTCCAGGCATTGCCTGGGCAGCCATTGGCCGCCGCCCGTGAAGCGGACTGCGACCGGCAATTGATTCTGCAGAACGGGCTTTGGCAAGTATCGCCACTGGCTTCTTGAGTTTTCCTGCCGGCCATCGCCGGCACCAAGTTTGCGCGAATGAGGACAAGTGTTATGGGTAAGAATGTCGTAGTCCTGGGCACCCAATGGGGTGATGAGGGCAAAGGCAAGATCGTTGATCTGCTGACCGAACATGCTGCCGCCGTAGTGCGCTACCAAGGTGGTCACAATGCTGGCCACACCCTGGTCATTGATGGCGAAAAAACCGTTTTGCACCTGATCCCGTCGGGCGTGCTGCGCGAAGGTGTGCAGTGCCTGATCGGTAACGGCGTGGTGGTTGCACCGGACGCCCTGCTGCGGGAAATCACCAAGCTGGAAGAGAAAGGCGTACCGGTGCGCGAGCGCCTGCGTATCAGCCCGTCCTGCCCGCTGATCCTGTCGTTCCACGTCGCGCTGGACCAGGCCCGTGAAAAGGCCCGCGGCGAGCTGAAGATCGGCACCACCGGTCGTGGCATCGGCCCGGCCTACGAAGACAAGGTTGCACGTCGTGGCTTGCGTGTGGGCGACCTGCTCAACATGCCGCGCTTTGAAGACAAGCTGCGTGAACTGGTGGATTACCACAACTTCATGCTGGTCGGTTACTACAAAGAGCCGGCCATCGAGTTCGACAAGACCCTGGCCGAGTGCAAGGAATACGCTGAGCTGCTCAAGCCGTTGATGCTGGACGTGACGGCTGAGTTGCACGACCTGCGTCGCGCCGGCAAGGACATCATGTTCGAAGGTGCCCAAGGCTCGTTGCTGGACATCGACCACGGCACCTACCCGTACGTGACCAGCTCCAACACCACAGCTGGCGGCGTTGCCACCGGTTCGGGCGTGGGCCCAATGTTCCTGGATTACATCCTGGGCATCACCAAGGCGTACACCACGCGAGTCGGTTCGGGTCCATTCCCGACTGAGCTGTTCGACGAAGTAGGCGCGCACCTGGCCAAACAAGGCCATGAGTTCGGTGCGACCACTGGCCGTGCTCGCCGTTGTGGCTGGTTCGACGCCGTTATCCTGCGTCGCGCTATCGATGTGAACAGCATCTCGGGCATCTGCCTGACCAAGCTGGACGTACTCGATGGTCTGGAAACCATCAACATCTGCACCGGCTACAAAGATGCAAACGGTAACGACGTTGCGCCGACTGACGCCGACAGCTACGTAGGCCTGCAGCCTGTGTACGAAGAAGTGCCGGGTTGGACCGAGTCCACCGTGGGCGCCAAGTCCCTGGAAGAGCTGCCCGCCAACGCCCGTGCCTACATCAAACGCGTTGAAGAACTGATCGGCGCACCGATTGACATTATTTCGACGGGCCCTGACCGCAACGAAACCATCGTTCTGCGTCACCCGTTCGCTTAATAAGCTGTTGATCTAAAACGCAAAGGGCTCCTTCGGGAGCCCTTTGTCGTTTCCAGGCAATAAACGGCACGACCCTTGCTGTATTTCCTTCTTTCGCGGTGCTATCAAATTAATGGCACCCGTGGTGGAGGGAATTTCCGATGTCTGCCGTTCTTTCATTGTTACAAAGCCGATTGCTGCGCCCGGTGTTCGTTACCCTGGGTATCGCCCTTTTGGTGCAAGTGCTGGTGGCCGTCGCGCTGACGCGGAGCACCGTCACGGCGTTGGAAGCCGATCTGGGCAGCCGCCTAGGCATCGACAGTCAAAAGCTGTCGAGCGAGCTGGCGCAAGCCGGGAAGGAAGTCACTTCCAGTCTCGACAGCCTGTCCTCCAGTACGCGTCAGCGCTTGACCAGCGGTTTGTCTTCGCGTTTGCAGGCAGAGCAGAAGCAACTGCGCGCAACCCTGGAAAAAGACCTGCAAGACTCCGCCAATGATATGGCGCAGCTGCTGGCTTCGGTGGCGCCGCGGGCCATGTGGGACAGCGATGTGCCGACTTTGTCCGAGTTTGCCCGGCGCGCTCAGCGCAATCCCAACGTGTTGTTCGTGGTCTACGACGACGCGGCCGGTGAGCATTTGACGCGTTACCTGAACCGCGAAAACCCAATCAACAAAGCGCTGTTGGAAAAAGGCCAGGGTGATCGTGCCTTGGACAAAGTGCTCAATGCGGCCAAGACCGACCCGTCGGTTTACTACGTTGAGGCGTCTATCAGTCCGAATGGCGTGGAGATCGGCAAGGTGCTGATGGGGGTGTCCACCGCTTCGGTGGAAGCCGACCTGCAGGCGTTGGATAAGCGTTTCGCCGCCCTGATCGCCAGCGGCGACCAACTGGTGGGCGATAGCCTCAAGGGCGCGGCGGCTGACAGCGCGGCCGCCATGGGCGCCAGGTTGCAGTCGGCGCAGGCCACTGCCACCCAGATGACGGCTAATACCACCAATGCCGTGCAGGAAGCGGCCGGTACGTTGCGCTGGCGCATCGGCATGGGCCTGGCGTTGGTGGGGCTGGGGGTTCTGCTGCTGATTGCAGTGGTGCTCGGGCGCCGCGTGGTCAATCGCCTGAAATTGCTGATTGCGGCCATGGATGATCTGGCGGCGGGCGAGGGTGACCTCACCAAGCGCGTGCAAATCAGCAGCAAAGACGAGATAGGCGACATGGCCTCGGCGGTTAATCGCTTTGTGGATAAGTTGCAACCGATCGTGCGTGAGGCGGGCGATGTGGCCCAGCGTACCGGGGTTGAGATCGGTGCGATGACCTTGCGTAATGCCGGTGCCGATGCGGCAGCCGGTTTGCAGCGTGATGAAGTGGCCGAAAGCCTGCGTGCCCTCTCGGAAATGGCCGACGAGGCTCAGGCCGAAAGCCAGGCCATGCAGGCGGCTTTGCAGCAGGTGGTGGATATCCGCCAGGCCACGGACCAAAACTCACGCACTTCGGCAGAAGTTGGCAGCTTGATAGAGGCGTTGGCAGGGCAGGTCGAGGCAGGCGCGCAGGTTATCGAGCGTCTGGCGCAACAGAGCGAGCAGATCGAGGTGGTGTTGACGGTGATTCATGGCATTGCCGAGCAGACCAACCTGCTGGCCCTTAACGCGGCCATCGAGGCTGCGCGTGCCGGCGAGACCGGGCGCGGCTTTGCGGTGGTGGCGGATGAGGTGCGCGCCTTGGCGAGCAAGACTCAAAGCTCCACTGGGGATATCCAGGCGCATATCGTGGCCTTGCAGCAAGGTGCCCGGGAGGCGGTGGAAACCATCGGCAAGGCCGGTCGCCAAGCCAATGAGGGTTTGCTGGTGCTGCGCGATAGCGTGCGCTTGCAGCAGACGGTGCAGGCGTCGGTGGAGCAGGTGCACGCCGCGATTGGCCTGGCCACTCGTGCCGCTGAACATCAGGCTAAAGGCGCCCAAGCCGTGCGTGGACGGGTCGAGGTGATCCATGCCCAGGCCGAGCGTGCCGCTCAGGCAGTGGTGGAAACCACCGCCAGCGGCAAGGTGTTGGATGGGTTGGCTGCACAGTTGAAGGCGAGTCTGGGGCAGTTCCGGGCTTAGCGTTGCCTGCCCTACAACCTGTGGGAGGGGGCTTGCCCCCGATGACGCTTTCAGCGACTCAAATACATCCGCGTCGTGAGCAAATAGACCGGCAGCCCCGACACCACGATCAACAGCGCCGCATAAGGCGCCGCCGCCGCGAATTCCACATTTGAGGTATGCGCCCACACGGCTGTCGCCAACGTGTTCAACCCGGTCGGGCTGAGCAGCAGCGTCGCGGTCAGCTCCTTCATGGCATCGAGAAATACCAGTGCGAACGCTGCGCCCAATGCCGGAAAGATGATCGGCAGGGTCACCCGGCAAAACGCGCTGAATGACGATGCCCCCAGCGTGCGCGCGGCCTCTTCCAATTGCGGTGCCGCCTTGTTCAGCGCGGTGCGGATCGGCGCCTGGGCCAGTGGCAGGAACAGCAGCGCATACGCGATCAGCAGCAACGCCGAAGTCTGGTACAGCACCGGCACATAGTGCAGGGCGAAGTACACCAGCGTCAGCGCAATCACCAGCCCTGGCAGGGCGTGCAGCAAGTAGGGCAAGCGTTCCGCCCAGATCGCCAATTGGCCCTTGTAGCGCACCACCAGCAGGCCGACCGGCACCGCGAGCACCAGGCACAGCGCCGCACCGCCCAGCGACAGGGCCAAGGAGGAGAGCAGCGCCTCGCTGATTTCAGCCAGCGGAAACGCCGCCGACGAACCCACCGCCAACCAATAGCCGAGCATCCCCAGGGGAATGCCGCTGCCAATGATCGCCAGCGCCAGGCAATACACCTGGCCCAGCGGCGCCCACTTGCCAAGTTTGACCGGCTCGGCATGGCGCGCGGCGCCTTGGCCGATACGCACATGTCGACCTTTGCCACGCACGCGCAGCTCCAGCCACAGCAGGGTCAGGCACATCACCAGCAGCACCGCCGAGAGCATCGCCGCATTGGCATTGCTGAATTCCAGTTCGAATTGCTGATAGATCGCGGTGGTAAACGTCTGTAGACCGATGATCGACAGCGCACCGAACTCCACCAGCATATGCAATGCAATCAACAGTGCCCCGGCCAGTAAGGATGGCCATAACAGCGGCAGCGTGACGCGCAGGAATATGCCCCAGCGATTCAGCCCCAGGGTGCGTGCCGATTCTTCCAGTGAGGGGTCGAGGTTACGCAACGTTGCCGCCACCGGCAGAAACACCAACGGGTATTTGGACAGGCTCATCACCAGAATCGCCCCGCCCAGCCCTTCGAAGTCGGCGCTCAGCGACACCCAGGTGAAACTGCTGACAAACGCCGGTACGGCAAATGGCAGGCACAGGATCACGCCCCAGATGCGCCGCCCGCGCAGGTTGCTGCGTTCCAGCAGCCACGCCAGGGATAGGCCGATCACACCGCAGGTCAGCGTCACACCGATCATCAGCGCCAAGGTGTTACGCAGCAATCCGAACACGTAAGGCCGCCACAGCAGATGCACCGCTTGCGCCCAGCCCGCCTCCCAGGCCTTCAGCCCCACATAGGCCAGTGGCAACAGGCTCAAGCCAACCAGCAATAGCACGGGAATCAGCAGCCAGATCGAAGGGCGCTTGCGTCGAGGGCTGAATCCCCCGCCCAGGGCGGGGATCGAGGGGTTCATCAGTTCAGGCCAACTTCACGTTCCAGCTCCAGGGCTTCTTCGGCGTTGCCCAGGTCGGCGGGGGTGACTTTCGGCGGTTGCAGTTCGTTGAACGGCTTAAGCCCGCGATTGGACTGCATACCTTTGCGCAATGGGTATTCCGCCGAGGTGTTGGTGATCACACGCTGGCCTTCTTCGCTGGCCATGAACGCCAGCAGTTGCTGCGCTTCCTTGGGATGCTTGCTCGACTTCAGCGCCGCAGCGGAGGACACGGTGATCAGGCCGCCGGCGTCGCCATCGGTGAAGTAATGCAGTTGGGAGTCGAGGTTGGTTTTTTCTTTCTTCAAGGCAAACCAGTAGTAGTTGTTCACCAGGACCGTGGCCACTTCGCCGTTTTCCACCGCCTTCAGTGCCACCATGTTGTTGCTGTACACCTTGCCGAACGCGCGTAGGCCGGTGAGCCATTCTTCGGCGGCTTCGCGGCCGTGCAGCTTGATGATTGCCACGGCTTGTTCCTGGAACGCGCCGCTGGTGGGGACGAAGCCGACTTTGCCTTGCCACTCGGGGCCGGCGAAATCCAGCACCGACTTGGGCAGGTCTTTCTCGGCGATCAGCTTGGGGTTGAACGCCACGACGCGGGTGCGTGCGGTTACGCCCATCCAGTTGCCTTTGCTGCCCACGTAGTCCTTGGGCAAGACGTCCAGAGTGCTGGCGTCGATCTTGGCCAGCAGGCCTTGCTCGCCGAGCTTGTTCAGCGGTGGGGATTCTTCGGTGTAGATCACGTCGGCGGGAGAGCGCTCGCCCTCTTCCACGACCTGGCTGGCCAGCTGGTTGCTGCTGCCTTTGCGCACATTGACGTGGATGCCGGTCTTGGCTTCGAAGGCTTTGGCGAGTTCGTCGCCGACTTCTTTGTGTTGGCCGTTGTACAGGGTCAGGGAGACCTTGTCGGCGGAATAGGCGGTGGGGGAGAGCAGAGTCAGGCCGAGTAGAGTGATGGTCAGGCCACGCAGAAGGGATGTCTTGGGACGGGTATCGCGGATCATCATCCGGGGTTTTCCTCACTTGAGTGCAACAAATCATTGCAAGGATAAACGATAAAACTTCTCAAGTGCGGGTGAGGGGACAATTGCGGGAAAAGTTTTCAAACCCCGGAAACGAAAAAACCCGCTTTCGCGGGTTTGATCTGAATATGGTGCCCAGGAGAAGACTCGAACTTCCACGACCGTAAGGTCACCAGCACCTGAAGCTGGCGTGTCTACCAATTTCACCACCTGGGCATTCTCAGCAGCGTTACCGCCGTTGATGGGGCGAACTATACGGTGGGCTTTTTGATCTGTAAACCCCTGATTCAAAAATATAAATCAAGTTTTTCGTTAAAAATCAAAGGCCTGTAACGCAAAAACCCGCTTTCGCGGGTTCTTGTGGAACTCAAGGTTAACCTCAAGTTTTGAAATGGTGCCCAGAAGAAGACTCGAACTTCCACGGCCTTGCGGCCACCAGCACCTGAAGCTGGCGTGTCTACCAATTTCACCATCTGGGCAGTATCTTCAACGTTGCCGTCGTCGATGGCGCGCACTATACGGAGCGCTTTTTGAGCTGTAAACCCCCGCCATGAAAAAAGCCTGGAAAATTTCGCCAGTGGTCGTGCAAGGTGCCCGACGAGGGCTTTAAAGGGCGTTTAAACGCTTGTTGATGCCTGAAATTTCCCGTTTCAATACGCGTATGCCAAACTAACCCGCATATAGACAAGGTGAAAACTCTCTAATGGCCGATTGGCAGTCCCTCGATCCCGAGGCCGCTCGTGAAGCGGAAAAATATGAAAACCCTATTCCTAGCCGCGAACTGATCCTGGCGCATCTCGCCGATCGGGGTTCGCCTGCTAGCCGCGAGCAGTTGGTTGAAGAATTCGGTCTGACCACCGAAGACCAGCTCGAAGCCCTGCGCCGCCGCCTGCGCGCCATGGAGCGCGACGCTCAACTGATCTACACCCGCCGTGGCACCTACGCACCTGTGGACAAGCTCGACCTGATCCTCGGTCGCATCGCTGGCCACCGTGACGGCTTCGGCTTCCTGATCCCGGACGACGGCAGCGATGACCTGTTCATGAGCCCTGCGCAAATGCGTCTGGTGTTCGACGGCGACCGTGCCTTGGCACGCGTTTCCGGCCTGGACCGTCGCGGTCGTCGCGAAGGTGTGATTGTCGAAGTGGTATCCCGTGGTCACGAAACCATTGTCGGCCGGTACTTCGAAGAGGGCGGTATTGGTTTTGTCGTTCCGGACAACCCCAAGGTGCAGCAGGAAGTGCTGATCACCCCAGGCCGCAACGCCAACGCCAAGGTCGGTCAGTTCGTTGAGGTGAAAATCACCCACTGGCCAACCCCGCGCTTCCAGCCTCAGGGCGATGTGATCGAAGTGGTCGGCAACTACATGGCGCCAGGCATGGAAATCGATGTCGCGCTGCGTACCTACGATATTCCTCACGTCTGGCCCGAGGCCGTAGTGAAGGAAGCACGCAAGCTCAAGCCGGAAGTCGAAGAGAAGGACAAAGAGAAGCGCATCGACCTGCGCCATCTGCCGTTCGTGACTATTGACGGCGAAGATGCCCGCGACTTCGACGACGCGGTCTACTGCGAAGCCAAGCCGGGCAAGCTGCGCTTGTTCTCCGGCGGCTGGAAGTTGTACGTGGCGATCGCCGACGTTTCCAGTTACGTGAAGATCGGCTCGGCCCTGGATAACGAGGCCCAGGTGCGCGGTAACTCGGTTTACTTCCCTGAGCGCGTGATTCCGATGCTGCCTGAGGAGTTGTCCAACGGCCTGTGCTCGCTGAATCCGAAAGTCGACCGTTTGGCCATGGTGTGCGAGATGACTATCTCGAAAACCGGCGAAATGACCGACTATCAGTTCTACGAAGCCGTGATCCATTCCCAGGCTCGCCTGACCTACAACAAGGTCAGCACTATCCTGGAAACGCCGAAATCCAGCGAAGCCAAGGCCCTGCGTACCGAGTACGCGGGTGTAGTGCCGCACCTCAAGCAGCTGTATGCGCTGTACAAGGTGCTGCTGGGCGCGCGTCATGTGCGTGGCGCCATCGACTTTGAAACCCAGGAAACCCGGATTATTTTCGGTTCCGAGCGCAAGATTGCGGCGATCACACCCACGACCCGCAATGATGCCCACAAGCTGATCGAAGAGTGCATGCTGGCGGCCAACGTGGCCACGGCTGAGTTCCTCAAGAAGCATGAAATCCCTGCGCTGTACCGTGTGCATGACGGCCCGCCGCCGGAGCGTCTGGAGAAACTACGCGCATTCCTCGGCGAGCTTGGCCTTTCCCTGCACAAAGGCAAGGAAGGCCCGACGCCGAAGGATTATCAGGCACTGCTGGCGAGCATTAAGGATCGTCCGGATTACCATGTGATCCAGACCGTGATGCTGCGCTCCCTGAGCCAGGCGGTGTACAGCGCCGACAACCAAGGCCACTTCGGCCTGAATTACGAGGCGTACACCCACTTCACTTCGCCGATCCGTCGTTATCCGGACCTGCTCACGCACCGCGCGATCCGCAGTGTGATCCATTCCAAGATGAACACCCCGCACGTCAAGCGCGCCGGTGCCATGACCATTCCGAAGGCGCGGATCTATCCGTACGACGAAGCGGCCCTGGAACAGTTGGGCGAGCAGTGCTCCATGAGCGAGCGCCGCGCCGACGAAGCCACGCGCGATGTGGTGAACTGGCTCAAGTGTGAGTTCATGAAAGACCGCGTGGGCGAGTCCTTCCCGGGCGTGATCACTGCCGTAACCGGTTTTGGTCTGTTCGTCGAGCTGACCGATATCTACGTCGAGGGTCTGGTGCACGTCACCGCCTTGCCGGGCGACTACTACCACTTCGATCCTGTGCATCACCGTCTGGCGGGCGAGCGCACCGGTCGCAGCTTCCGTTTGGGCGATACGGTGGAAGTGCAGGTCATGCGCGTCGATCTCGACGAGCGCAAGATCGACTTCGGTATGCCTGATAAACCGGTCGAACCGACTGGCCGTAAAAAACGTGGCGGCGATACCGCTGCCCCAGCCAGCAAGGGCAAAGGGGCGGCTGCCAAGACGGCCGAACCTGAGCCGGCTAAAGCCGCTCGCCGTTCGTCCGCCAAAGACAAGGCTCCTGATGCCTATCGCCCAAGCGACGCGGCGGCGAAAAACGCCGAGCTGCGCAAGAGTCGCGAGTTGAAGCAGCAGTTGCTCAACGAAGCCAAAAGTGGTGGTAAAGCGGCGTCTGGGGGAAAGTCCCACGGCGCGGAAAAACCGTCGAGCAAACCGAGTAAACATCGTAAAGGCCCGCCGAAAGCGGGTTCGGCTCCCGCGAAAAGCGGCGGGTCGCGCAAACCTAAGGCCAAGTCATGAGTCTGGAAAAAATCTACGGCGTACACGCCGTAGAAGCCCTGCTGCGTCACCATCCCAAGCGCGTCAAGCAGGTATGGCTGGCGGAAGGTCGCAGCGAGCCGCGCGTGCAGGCGCTGGTCGAGTTGGCCAATGAAAACCGTGTCGCCATCGGCCAGGCCGAGCGCCGTGAGATGGACGCCTGGGTCGAAGGCGTTCATCAGGGTGTGGTTGCTGATGTCAGCCCAAGCCAGGTGTGGGGTGAGGCCATGCTCGATGAGCTGCTCGACCGTACCGAAGGCTCGCCGCTGTTGCTGGTGCTGGACGGCGTGACCGATCCGCACAACCTCGGCGCCTGTCTGCGTTCAGCGGATGCTGCCGGCGCGCTGGCGGTGATTGTGCCTAAAGACAAGTCCGCCACCTTGACGCCGGTAGTACGTAAAGTCGCCTGCGGCGCGGCGGAAGTGATTCCGCTGGTGGCCGTGACCAACCTGGCGCGCACCCTGGAGAAACTCCAGCAACGCGGTTTGTGGGTCGTGGGCACGGCGGGCGAGGCCGAGGTCAGCATTTATGACCAGGACCTCACCGGCCCGACCATTCTGATCATGGGCGCCGAAGGCAAAGGCATGCGCCGCCTGACCCGCGAGCACTGCGATTACTTGGTGCATTTGCCGATGGCCGGTAGCGTCAGCAGTCTCAACGTTTCGGTCGCGACCGGCGTGTGCTTGTTTGAAGCCCAGCGTCAGCGTGGGGCCAAAAAGGCGGGCGCTTCGCGCAAGTCGTAAGCTCAAGCTGCAAGTTAACAGCGCGGTGGTTGACCACTTGTAGCTTGTAGCTTGCAGCTTCCCCCCTGCTCCTCTACTATTGCGCCCCTTGCCTTCCTGGCAGGCACCGATGTGCCTCCCTGCGGCAAGATCCATAAGTGTCATTCACTCCTTGTCTGACCGTTTTTGAGCGGCAGGCTACAACCCGTAAGGAGCATTCATGCGTCATTACGAAATCATCTTTTTGGTCCACCCGGATCAAAGCGAGCAAGTCGGCGGCATGGTTGAGCGTTACACCAAGCTGATCGAAGAAGACGGCGGCAAAATCCACCGTCTGGAAGATTGGGGCCGTCGTCAACTGGCCTACGCAATCAACAATGTTCACAAGGCTCACTACGTGATGCTGAACGTTGAGTGCACTGGCAAGGCCCTGGCCGAGCTGGAAGACAACTTCCGCTACAACGATGCAGTGATCCGTAACCTGGTCATCCGTCGCGAAGAAGCCGTTACCGGCCAATCCGAGATGCTCAAGGCTGAAGAAAACCGCAGTGAGCGCCGTGAGCGTCGCGACCGTCCTGAGCACGAAGGCGCTGATAGCGCTGACAGTGATGACAGCGACAACAGCGATAACGCTGACGAGTAATCCACGGACCTTTTAAGGAGCCTATCAAATGGCACGTTTCTTCCGTCGTCGTAAATTCTGCCGCTTCACCGCTGAAGACGTGAAAGAGATCGATTACAAAGATCTCAACACTCTGAAAGCCTACGTATCCGAGACCGGCAAAATCGTTCCAAGCCGTATCACCGGTACCAAAGCACGTTATCAGCGTCAGCTGGCCACCGCTATCAAGCGCGCCCGCTTCCTGGCCCTGCTGGCCTACACCGACAGCCACGGCCGCTGAGACCGGGCAGTCGACAAGTAGTAAGGGATTGAATGCATGCGCGCCTTAGCTGAGTTCATCATGCGCGGTCGTATGCAGGCCACTCTGGTAGTGGCTGGCTGTGCGGCGTTGCCGTTGCTTTATTGGTTGGGTGCTGCCGCGGGTTGCCTTGTGCTGCTGCGGCGCGGTTTGAAGGACGCCGTTGGCGTTCTTGCCCTGGGTTTGTTGCCGGCCTTGATCTGGTGGCTGCAAATGGGTGATCCACGGGTACTTCTGGTACTGCTGGGGTCATCGAGCCTTGCGTTGGTTTTGCGCGCAAGCGAGTCCTGGGTCCGCACGCTGCTGGTCAGCGTGGCATTGGGGTTGGTGTACTCAGTGATGCTTGGCGCGGCTTTCCGCCCGCAAATCGAGGCGCTGGCGCAGGAAATCGTCAAGATCCTGCCGCTGGCCCTCGGGGATCTCTACCAGCAATTGTCGGTAGATGAGCGAGCGCGGTTTGCGTCACTGATTGCCCCGGTCCTGACCGGCCTGATTGCGGCATTGTTGCAGGTCGTCAGCGTGCTGAGCCTGATTCTTGGGCGTTATTGGCAGGCGTTGTTGTACAACCCGGGTGGTTTTGGTCGCGAGTTTCGCAGTATCAGAATCCCCGCGGGACCGGCGATGTTGCTGCTGGCGTGCATGGTTGTCGGACCGAACTTCGGTCCACAGATGGCCTTGTTGGCGCCGATTTGCAGTGTACCGCTGGTGTTTGCCGGGCTGGCCCTGATCCATGGGCTCGCCGCGCAGAAGCGCCTGGCCAAGTTTTGGCTGGTGGGGTTGTACGTGACGCTGTTGCTGTTCATGCAGCTGATCTATCCGTTACTCGTGGTTCTGGCCATTGTCGACGGCCTGATTGATTTTCGCGGTCGTCTGGCGCCGAAAGACGCCGATAACGCGAACGGTGAAGGTTAAAAGTTAGAGGATTTTCACATGCAACTGATCCTTCTGGAAAAAGTCGCCAACCTGGGCAACCTGGGCGACAAAGTGAACGTTAAGGCCGGCTACGGTCGTAACTACCTGCTGCCATACGGCAAAGCCACCGCTGCAACCGCTGCCAACCTGGCTGCGTTTGAAGAGCGTCGCGCTGAGCTGGAAAAAGCCGCAGCAGACAAAAAAGCATCGGCCGAAACTCGCGCTGCCCAACTGGCTGAGCTGGAAGTGACTATCACTGCCACCGCCGGTGACGAAGGCAAGCTGTTCGGTTCGATCGGCACCCACGACATCGCTGATGCACTGACCGCCTCCGGTGTTGAAGTGCAGAAGAGCGAAGTTCGTCTGCCGAACGGCACCATCCGCAACGTAGGCGAATTCGACGTAGCCGTGCACCTGCACGCCGAAGTTGAAGCCACCGTACGCGTTGTTGTGGTAGCTGCTTAAGGCTGTACCTAACTGACTGGCACCTCGCGTGTCAGCCAGTTAACATCGGGCACGATCCTGTTTACAGGTCGTGCCTTTTGTTTTTCTACACACCCCAAATTCCAAGTGGCCATGAACGATATTTCCGCTCCTGAGCAATACGATCTGCAAACCGCTGCCCTGAAGGTGCCGCCGCATTCCATCGAGGCCGAACAGGCCGTGCTCGGTGGCTTGATGCTGGACAACAACGCCTGGGAACGCGTGCTGGATCAAGTCTCGGACGGGGACTTCTATCGTCATGACCATCGCCTGATTTTCCGCGCCATCGCCAAGCTGGCCGACCAGAACTCCCCGATCGACGTGGTGACCCTGGCCGAGCAACTCGATAAAGAAGGCCAGACCTCCCAGGTCGGCGGCCTTGGTTACCTGGGCGAGTTGGCGAAAAACACGCCGTCCGTCGCCAACATCAAGGCCTATGCCCAGATCGTGCGTCAGCGCGCCACGCTGCGTCAGTTGATCGGCATCAGCACTGAAATCGCCGACAGTGCCTTCAACCCCGAAGGCCGCACCGCTGAAGAAATCCTCGATGAAGCCGAGCGCCAGATCTTCCAGATCGCCGAAGCCCGGCCGAAAACCGGCGGCCCGGTAGGCGTCAACGAGCTGTTAACCAAGGCCATTGACCGGATCGACACCTTGTTCAACACCGACGCCGCCATCACCGGCATTTCCACCGGCTACACCGACCTCGACGAGAAGACCAGCGGCCTGCAACCGGCCGACTTGATCATCGTGGCCGGCCGTCCGTCGATGGGTAAAACCACCTTCGCGATGAACCTGGTGGAAAACGCCGTGTTGCGCAGCGACAAGACCGTTCTGGTGTACTCCCTAGAGATGCCAGGCGAATCGCTGATCATGCGTATGCTGTCGTCCCTGGGCCGCATCGACCAGACCAAAGTGCGTTCCGGTCAGTTGGAAGACGACGACTGGCCGCGCCTGACCTCGGCGGTCAACCTGCTCAACGACCGCAAGTTGTTTATTGATGACACGGCGGGCATCAGCCCTTCGGAGATGCGTGCGCGTACCCGTCGTTTGGTGCGTGAGCACGGCGACATCGCCTTGATCATGATCGACTACCTGCAGCTGATGCAGATCCCGGGCTCCAGCGGCGATAACCGCACCAACGAAATTTCCGAGATCTCCCGTTCCTTGAAAGCCTTGGCCAAGGAATTCAACTGCCCGGTGGTGGCACTGTCCCAGCTCAACCGTTCCTTGGAACAGCGCCCCAATAAACGCCCGGTGAACTCCGACTTGCGGGAATCGGGTGCGATCGAGCAGGACGCCGACGTGATCATGTTCGTATACCGCGACGAGGTGTATCACCCGGAGACCGAGCATAAAGGCATCGCCGAGATCATCATCGGCAAGCAGCGGAACGGGCCGATCGGCTTTATCCGCCTGGCGTTTATCGGTAAGTACACGCGCTTCGAAAACCTGGCGCCGGGCAGCTACAACTTCGACGACGACGAATAAAGCCTTCTGCTCAATTCCGACCATTACCGTCGGAATTGGTCATATTTTGTGCTATATTCCGCGCCCGCGATTTTTCATCTCAACACCGGTCACCGTCATGCAAACAGCCAAGCCGTTATTTGACTATCCCAAGTACTGGGCCGAATGTTTCGGCCCTGCGCCATTCCTGCCGATGAGCAGGGAGGAGATGGATCAGCTTGGCTGGGATTCCTGCGACATCATCATCGTCACCGGTGATGCGTACGTTGACCATCCGTCGTTCGGCATGGCGATCATCGGCCGGCTGCTGGAGTCCCAGGGCTTCCGCGTCGGGATCATTGCCCAACCGAACTGGCAGTCCAAAGACGACTTCATGAAGCTCGGCGAGCCGAACCTGTTCTTCGGCGTCGCGGCCGGCAACATGGACTCCATGATCAACCGTTACACCGCCGACAAGAAAATCCGCTCCGACGACGCCTACACCCCTGGCGGCATGGCCGGCAAACGCCCGGACCGCGCCAGCCTGGTGTACAGCCAGCGTTGCAAGGAAGCCTACAAGAATGTGCCGATCGTGCTTGGCGGCATCGAAGCTTCCCTACGCCGCATCGCCCACTACGACTACTGGCAGGATCGCGTGCGCAACTCGATCCTGATCGACGCCACCGCCGATATCCTGCTGTACGGTAACGCCGAGCGGGCCATCGTCGAGGTGGCCCAGCGCCTGTCCTGGGGCCACAAGATCGAAGACATCACCGATGTGCGCGGCACCGCGTTTATCCGCCGTGACACCCCGGCGGGCTGGTACGAAGTGGACTCCACCCGCATCGACCGTCCGGGCAAGATCGACAAGATCATCAACCCGTATGTGAACACCCAGGACACCCAGGCCTGCGCCATCGAGCAGGAGAAAGGCCCGGTCGAAGACCCGGAAGAAGCCAAGGTCGTGCAGATCCTCGCCAGCCCCAAGATGACCCGCGACAAAACCGTGATCCGCCTGCCGTCGGTGGAAAAAGTGCGCAATGACGCGGTGCTCTATGCCCACGCCAACCGCGTGCTGCACCTGGAAACCAACCCGGGCAACGCCCGCGCCCTGGTGCAAAAGCACGGTGAAGTGGACGTGTGGTTCAACCCGCCGCCCATCCCGATGACCACCGAAGAAATGGACTACGTGTTCGGCATGCCTTACGCACGCGTCCCGCACCCGGCGTACCGCAAGGAGAAAATCCCCGCCTACGACATGATCCGCTTCTCGGTGAACATCATGCGTGGCTGCTTCGGTGGTTGCACCTTCTGCTCGATCACCGAGCACGAAGGCCGCATCATCCAGAACCGTTCCGAAGAGTCGATCATTCGCGAGATCGAAGAGATCCGCGACAAAGTCCCAGGCTTCACCGGGGTGATCTCCGACCTCGGCGGCCCGACCGCGAACATGTACCGCATCGCCTGCAAGAGCCCGGAAATCGAATCCGCGTGCCGCAAGCCATCGTGCGTGTTCCCTGGCATCTGCCCGAACCTGAACACCGACCATTCGTCGCTGATTCAGCTGTACCGCAGCGCCCGTGCATTGCCGGGAGTGAAGAAGATCCTGATCGCCTCCGGTCTGCGCTACGACCTCGCCGTGGAGTCGCCGGAGTACGTGAAAGAGTTGGTGACTCACCACGTTGGTGGTTACCTGAAGATCGCCCCGGAACATACCGAGGAAGGTCCGCTCAACCAGATGATGAAACCGGGCATCGGCAGCTATGACAAGTTCAAGCGCATGTTCGAGAAGTACACCAAGGAAGCGGGCAAGGAACAGTACCTGATCCCGTACTTCATCGCCGCTCACCCCGGTACCACCGATGAAGACATGATGAACCTGGCGCTGTGGCTCAAGGGCAACGGTTTCCGCGCCGACCAGGTGCAGGCGTTCTACCCGTCGCCGATGGCCACCGCCACCGCGATGTATCACTCGGGCAAGAACCCGCTGCGCAAGGTCACTTACAAGAGTGACGCAGTAACTATCGTCAAGAGCGAGGAGCAGCGCCGTCTGCACAAGGCTTTCCTGCGCTACCACGACCCGAAAGGCTGGCCGATGCTGCGCGAAGCGCTGACCCGCATGGGCCGCGCCGACCTGATCGGGCCGGGCAAGGACCAACTGATCCCGCTGCATCAGCCGAGCACCGACAGCTACCAGAGCGCCCGTCGCAAGAACTCGACGCCGGCCGGTAGCCACAAGGTCGCCAAGCAGACCACCACCAAGATCCTCACCCAGCACACCGGCCTGCCACCCCGTGGCAGCGACGGCAGCAACCCGTGGGACAAGCGTGAACAAGCCAAGGCCGCAGCCCAGGCGCGTAACAAGCAGGCGGCTAAGGAGCGTAGCGATGCGGCCAAGGGCAAGGGTAGCAAGCCAGCCCGTAAGCCGGTGGTGCCGCGTTGATCGTCGCTTGAAAATGCAAAACGCCAGCCTTGTGCTGGCGTTTTGCTTTCTGGTCGGGGGTGAGGCTATTTGGTAAGGTGGCGCCCATTGAAGCGCTATCGGGGGCAAGCCCTCTCCCACGCTTGACCGCATTCACGCTCCAATTGTGGGAGGGGGCTTGCCCCCGATAGCGTCAGTCCAGTCTCCACCCTTCAAGGAAGAACTCCTCATGGGCAACCCTCTGGCCGGCATCGGTATGGACTCCAACCGCTCCCAGTTCATGGCGCGCCAGCGCATCGAAAGTCAGATCAATTTGCCGCGCTTATTCGCCGCCATTGACGCCGACCCCGGCATCGTCGGCGCAGGCGTGGTGTATATCGACGCCGACTTCAACGTCGTCACCCTGCGCGAATTCAAGCCCATTTGCAGTATCAAGCCCAAGCGCATCATTTTGCGTGAAGCGCAGAAGTACATTTCGCCTGCCCAGTTTGTGGAGCAGGTGAAGACCGACCCCCGTGAAGGTCGCCTGCAGAAGGAGGCGTTTGATATGGGGCTTTCCTGCGGCGCGGCGGTGATTGGCTGGATTGTGGTGTTCAGCGGCAGTGTCGCTGTACCGTTCACCGCCGGCGCCAGTGCTTTTGTGGTTGGCATTGGCGTCACGGCGGCATTGGCCAGCAGCGCGCAATGCGGTTTTGGCGTGGCGCGTACTTACAACGAAGTGCTTGACCCTGAAGCCAACGACCGCATGGACGACGCGGAATGGTATGGCGCCGTTTCCCCAGTTCTCGATGCCGCCTCGCTGGTGGGCATCGGCACGGGCGCCTTGACCACGTTCCGGCTGCTCAAGGCCAAAAAAGCTGCCGCATTAGGCAAGAGTTGGTACGAGTTGCTCAAAGGTCTGACGCGCCAGGAGCGTAAGAAGTTGACCAAGGAGTTGCTCAGCCTGAGAGACCCGAGCCTGACCCCCAAATTGATCAAATTGCAGCAGCGTGCCGGCAAACTGACCAAGAGCTACAGCTCGACGCAAATCCGTCATGCCACGCTGACGCAAATCAAGGATGCATTGGGGGGCCTGTTGGGGATCTGGGGCAGCTATCGAACCGGCCATGTGGGCACGGCTGAAACCATTGCGATCGGTCTGTTCGAGGATTTGACGGAATGAAGGGCTTTCCCGACATGGGCAGCTTCCTGGCGCGCTATTTTCCCGTATTCATGGGTACCGTGTTCATGGCGATCTTTTCTGGCTCGGCCGCAGTGTCCATGGCGGGCGTGACGTACCTGCGCGGAGTTGATCCCGCGCTCAAGTCCAGCTATTCAGGGGCTGCGATCCTGGTATTGGTGGCGGTGCTAGTGTTTGGCAACGTGATGATCGCTCGAGGCTATCCCTGGGCGACCAGGCTGGTGGCAGGCTACCTGGTGTGCTGCCTGTTGTTCGTCGTGCCGATGATTCAATACGACCTTCACTTGCTGGTATACGGCTCGGCGTTGTTGTTTCCGTTGCTGGGGTTGCTATTGCTCAACAGCAAGCGCCACCGCGAAATGCGCCACAGACTCCTCGAAATACGTCGTCTGCGCCATGCCGTCGTTGCGCAGCGAAAAGCCCGTTGATTGGCTGGATTTGCTCTTCATTCGCCTACTCGCGTCACAAATAGGTGCAACGCTTGCACTATTGCCCTCTACGAAGGCGCCGTTTTGGTGCTGTACTGCACCGGGTCTTACGATAACGCGCAATGACCGCTGCTCTGGCATAAGTCTTGCGCGCTATGTGCCCATGCCCTGGCTCGCAGGAGGCCGCCGTGTCGATTCATGTCGCGTTGCACCACGTTACGCATTACCGCTACGACCGTGCTGTCGAACTCGGCCCGCAAATTGTGCGCTTGCGCCCGGCGGCCCACAGCCGTACGCGGATTTTGTCCTATGCGCTGAAAGTGCTGCCCGAGCAGCACTTCATCAATTGGCAACAAGACCCCCAGGGCAATTACCTGGCGCGCCTGGTGTTTCCGGAAAAAACCGCCGAACTGCGCATTGAAGTCGATCTGGTCGCCGAGATGGCGGTGTTCAACCCGTTCGACTTTTTTCTTGAGCCCTACGCCGAAAACATTCCCTTCAATTACGCCGCCGACGAGCAGCGCGAGCTGGCGCCGTACTTGGAAACCCTGCCACTGACGCCGAAGTTCGCCGCTTACCTGGCTGGTATCGACCGCACGCCGCTGCCGGCGGTGGACTTTCTGGTGGGCCTCAATCAGCGCCTGGCGGCGGACATCGGCTATCTGATCCGTATGGAACCCGGTGTGCAGACCCCGGAATTCACCTTGGAAAACGCCTCGGGTTCGTGCCGCGACTCGGCCTGGCTGCTGGTGCAACTGTTGCGCAACCTGGGGCTGGCGGCGCGGTTTGTGTCGGGTTATCTGATCCAGCTCACCGCCGACGTCAAAGCCCTGGACGGGCCGTCCGGCACCGATGTGGATTTCACTGACCTGCACGCCTGGTGTGAGGTGTACTTGCCTGGTGCCGGCTGGATCGGCCTGGATGCCACCTCCGGCCTGTTCGCGGGGGAAGGGCATATCCCGTTGGCCTGTAGCCCCGATCCTTCCTCTGCCGCACCGATCAGTGGGCTGGTGGAGCCTTGCGAGTGCGAGTTTGCCCACGAAATGTCGGTGGAGCGGATCTGGGAGGCACCGCGTGTCACCAAGCCCTACACCGAAGAGCAGTGGCGCGCGATCCAGGCCCTGGGCCGGCAGATCGACGGCGACCTGCTCAAGCACGACGTGCGCCTGACCATGGGCGGCGAACCGACCTTCGTGTCCATCGACGACCCCGACGGCGCCGAGTGGAACACCGCCGCGCTCGGGCCGGACAAGCGGCGCCTGTCTGCCCAGTTGTTCCAGCGCATGCGCCAGCACTACGCGCCCCAGGGCCTGGTGCACTTCGGCCAAGGCAAGTGGTACCCGGGCGAACAACTGCCGCGCTGGTCGCTCAATTGCTATTGGCGTCGCGACGGCGTGCCGATCTGGCACAACAGCGCACTGATCGCCGACGAGCAGCGGGACTACGGCGCCAATGACGAGTTGGCTGGGCGCTTCCTGGCCAGCGTCGCCGAGCGCCTCAAATTGCCCGCGCGTTTCGTGTTCCCGGCCTTCGAGGATCATTTTTATTACCTGTGGCGCGAAGGTGCGTTGCCGCAGAACGTCACGGCCCAAGACCCGCGACTCAGCGACGAACTGGAACGCGAGCGCCTGCGCAAAGTGTTCAGCCAGGGCCTGGATAAAGTCATCGGCCATGTGCTGCCGCTGGCGCGCACGGCGGCCAATGACCGCTGGCAGAGCGGGCGCTGGTACCTGCGCGACACCCATTGCCGGCTGGTGCCGGGAGACTCACCCCTTGGCTACCGCCTGCCATTGGCGTCGCAGCCCTGGGTAACGGCGGCGGAGTATCCGTTCGTGCACCCCACAGACCCTAACCAGGATCTGCCGGAGCTGCCGGATAACGCGCAACTGCACCATCACGCCGAGCCGGCTCCCAACGACGAACGCGTGCCGCAGGTGGACGAGTCCGCCGATTGGCTGACCCGCACCGCGCTGTGCGCCGAGGCTCGCGAAGGGCGGCTGTACGTGTTTATGCCGCCGCTGGAGCGCGTGGAAGATTATCTGGAACTGGTCGCCGCCATCGAAGCCAGCGCAGAAGAACTGCATTGCCCGCTGCTGCTGGAAGGCTACGAGCCACCGGCCGATACGCGGCTGAGCAACTTCCGGGTCACGCCGGACCCGGGTGTGATCGAGGTCAACGTGCAACCGTCCGCCACTTGGGACGAGTTGGTAGAGCGCACCGAGTTTCTCTACGAAGAGGCGCGACAAACCCGACTGACCACGGAAAAATTCATGATCGACGGGCGCCACACCGGCACCGGCGGCGGCAACCACTTCGTACTCGGCGGCGCCACGCCCAAGGATTCGCCGTTCTTGCGCCGCCCGGATCTGTTGCGCAGCCTGATCAGTTACTGGCATAACCACCCGTCGTTGTCCTACCTGTTTTCCGGGCTGTTTATCGGCCCCACGTCCCAGGCGCCGCGGGTGGACGAAGCGCGCAACGATGCGCTGTACGAGCTGGAGATCGCCTTCGCGCAAATGCCCGAACCCGATGAGGAATGCCCGCCGTGGCAGGTCGACCGCCTGCTGCGCAACCTGCTGATCGACGTCACGGGCAATACCCACCGCGCCGAGTTCTGTATCGACAAACTCTACTCCCCCGACGGCGCCACCGGCCGTCTGGGCCTGTTGGAACTGCGTGCCTTTGAAATGCCGCCCCATGCGCGCATGAGCCTGACCCAACAGTTGCTGCTGCGCGCCTTGGTCGCGCGGTTCTGGCGTGAACCCTACGCCCCGGCCAAGCTGGCGCGCTGGGGCACCGAGCTGCATGACCGTTTCCTGCTGCCGCACTTTATCGAGCAGGACTTTGCCGACGTTATCGTCGAACTCAATGCCGCCGGGTATCCGCTGCGGGCCGAATGGTTTGCCGCGCACTTGGAGTTTCGTTTTCCCAAGGTCGGCGACTATGCCGTCAGCGGTATCGAGCTGGAATTGCGTCAGGCCCTGGAACCCTGGCATGTGCTGGGCGAAGAGGGCGCGGCGGGCGGCACGGTGCGGTATGTGGATTCGTCCCTGGAACGCCTGCAAGTGAAGCTCACCGGCCTGCCGCCACAACGTTATCTGCTGACCTGCAACGGCATCCCGGTGCCGCTGCAACCCACTGGTCGTGTCGGTGAGTTCGTCGCGGGTGTGCGCTACCGCGCCTGGCAACCGGCCAACTGCCTGCAACCGACCATCCCGGTGCATGCGCCGCTGGTGTTCGACCTGCTCGACACCTGGATGCAGCGCTCGCTGGGGGGCTGCCAGTACCATGTTGCGCATCCGGGCGGGCGCAATTACGACAGCTTGCCGGTGAATGCCAACGAGGCGGAGAGCCGGCGCATGGCGCGGTTTTTCCGGCTCGGCCATACACCCGGAAAGCTCCCCGTACCGACCATCGTGATCAACGATGAATTACCGATGACCCTGGATCTACGACGCTTTCCCAATAAGAATGACTGACTGCGATTGGAAGGTGGGAGGGCCCAGCTCCCGCCCACCGTTGATTGCAATGAATCTGAGTTAACCTGAGCCCCTTTGCCTCTGCCGAGCGTTCCATGTCCGACTTGCTCGACCGTTACCCGCTGACCGCGGGCACTTATCATGAATTGCTGGACGACAGCGGCGTAGTGCGTGCCCATTGGCGACGCCTGCTCGATCACCTGCAGCGCAGCACCCCGGCGCAGCTGGCCCAGCGCCAGGCGCTGTTGACCCGGCAGATCCAGGAAAACGGCGTGACCTACAACGTCTACGCCGACCCTAAAGGCGCCGACCGCCCATGGGAATTGGACCTGTTGCCCCATGTGCTGGCCTTTGACGAGTGGCAGCATCTGGCGGCCGGCATCGCCCAGCGTGCGCGCTTGCTCAACGCGGTGCTGGCCGATCTGTATGGCCCGCAGCGCTTGATCAAGGAAGGTCTGCTGCCGGCGGAACTGGTGTTCGGGCATAACAACTTTCTATGGCCGTGCCAAGGCATCCAGCCGCCCGATGGCACGTTTTTGCACCTGTATGCGGTTGACCTGGCGCGCACCCCGGATGGCCGCTGGTGGGTCACCGCCGACCGCACCCAGGCGCCGTCGGGCGCCGGCTACGCCTTGGAAAACCGCACCATCGTGTCCCGTGCCTTCCCGGACCTGTACCGCGACTTGCAGGTGCAGCACCTCACCGGTTTTTTCCGCACACTGCAGGAAACCTTGGCGCGCCAGGCCCCCGGCGATGATCAGACGCCGCTGATCGTGCTGCTTACCCCCGGGCGTTTCAACGAAAGCTACTTCGAACACCTCTACCTCGCCCGTCAGCTCGGTTATCCGCTGGTGGAGGGGGGCGATCTCACTGTGCGCGACAGCCGCGTGTTCCTCAAAACCCTCAGTGGCCTGCGCCGCGTGAACGCGATCATGCGCCGCCTGGACGACGACTTTTGCGACCCGCTGGAGCTGCGCACCGACTCAGCCCTCGGCGTGCCCGGCCTGCTCGATGCGGTGCGCCAGGGCAATGTGCTGGTGGCCAATGCCCTGGGCAGCGGCGTGCTGGAGTCTCCGGGTTTGCTGGGCTTTCTGCCGAAGATCAATCAGTTTTTGTTTGGCGAAGAACTGATCCTGCCGTCCATCGCCACTTGGTGGTGCGGCGAGGCGCCAGTGCTTGCCGAAGCCTTGGAAAAACTGCCGGAGTTGCTGATCAAACCGGCATTTGCCTCGCAGAGTTTTACCCCCGTGTTTGGCCGCGATCTGAACGATGCGCAGCGCCAGGCCCTGACCGAACGCATGCGCGCGCGCCCTTACGCGTACGTGGCCCAGGAGCTGGCGCAACTATCCCAGGCGCCGGTGTGGCACACCGAAGAGGATCACCTGCAACACCGTGCCATCGGCATGCGCGTGTATGCCGTGGCCAGTGACGACGGCTATCGCGTGCTGCCAGGCGGCCTGACGCGCGTCGCCGCCGAAGCCGATGCCGAGGTGGTGTCGATGCAGCGCGGTGGCGCGAGCAAAGACACCTGGGTGCTCGGCGAGCGGGCGCCCGGCGGCGAACAGTGGCGCGCACAACGTTCCATCGGCGCCCATGATCTGGTGCGCCGCGACCCGTATCTGCCCTCGCGGGTGGTGGAAAACCTGTTCTGGTTCGGCCGGTATTGCGAGCGCTGCGATGACAGCGCGCGCTGGCTGCGGATCGTGCTGGCCCGCTATGTCGACGGCGACGACCCGCTGGCGTTGCAGGCGGCGGTGGAACTGGGCGAGAACTTGCGCTTGTTGCCGGAGGAGGGCGACCTGCCCGAGCGTCTGCTGGCCGCGTTGCTCGGTGACGACTGGCCGTCGAGCCTGCGCGCCAACCTGCAACGCTTGCAGTGGGCGGCGTCCCAGGTGCGCGGCAAGTTGTCCCGGGAAAACTGGCAGGCCCTGGTGGAGCTGCAGCGCGAAGCCTTGGAGTTGGAGCGCGAAACGGCGGACTTCGGCGAGTTGCTGGACTTTCTCAACCGCCTGGTGATGTCCCTCGCGGCGCTCTCCGGGTTCGCCCTGGACGACATGACTCGCGATGAAGGCTGGCGCTTCTTGATGATGGGGCGGCGCATCGAGCGCCTGCAGTTTCTCAGCAGCAGCCTTGCGGCGTTCCTGCGCGGCGTGGCGGTGTTCGATCAAGCGGGGCTGGAATGGTTGCTGGAATTGGGCAACAGCAGCATCACCTACCGCTCGCGCTACCTGGCGGTGCCGCAACTGATCCCGGTGCTCGACCTGTTGCTGCTGGACGAGCAGAACCCCCATGCAGTGTTGTTCCAGCTCAAACTGGTGAGCCGCACCTTGCGGCGGCTCAACGACGACTTTGGCGTGCCGCGAGAAACCGGCCTGGGGCCGTTGGTGGAGCGCCTTACACGCTTCGACCTGAGTTGCCTGGAGAACCCGCTGTTCGGCGAGTCCGGCGTACGCGCCGCGCTGGATGGCCTGGCCGACCTGCTGCAAGCGGTGGCCGATGAGAGTGGTCAAGTGTCGGATCGCCTGGCGCTGCGCCACTTTGCCCATGTGGATGATGTGAGCCAGCAAACGGTGTCGCTGTGATGAGTGCGCGCTATCAGATTTTCCACGATACCCATTACCACTATGACAGCCCGGTGTCCCTGGCCCAGCAGTTGGCGCATCTGTGGCCGCGTGCATGTGAGTGGCAGCGCTGCAGCGCGCAACAGTTGGATATCAGTCCGTCGCCGTCTTCACGCCGCGACGAGCTGGATGTGTTCGGCAACCCCATCACGCGCCTGGCGTTCGAGCGGCCCCATGACGAGCTGTTGGTCAATGCCGGATTGACCGTGGAAGTGCTGGCGCGCCCGGCGCCGGATTTCGCCCGGTCACCCGCCTGGGATCAAACCCGCGACAGCCTGACCTACACCAGTCGCCCGATGTCGCCCGAGGCGATCGAAGCTTGCCGTTATCGCTTCGAGTCGCCCTATGTGCATTTGAAGCAAACCTTCGTCGATTTCTCCGAAAGTTGTTTCGCGCCGGGGCGGCCATTGCTGCTGGGCGTGCAGGCGTTGATGCAGAAGATCTTCAGCGAATTCACCTTCGATGCCGAAGCCACCCAGGTCGCTACACCGCTGGTGGAGGTGCTGGAACGCCGTCGCGGCGTGTGCCAGGACTTCGCCCACCTGATGCTTGCGTGCCTGCGCTCCCGTGGCCTGGCGGCGCGTTATATCAGCGGTTACCTGCTCACCCAGCCGCCACCCGGCCAGCCACGGCTGATCGGCGCCGATGCGTCCCATGCGTGGGTTTCTGTGTATTGCCCGGTGTCGGGCTGGGTGGATTTCGATCCGACAAATAACGTACAGCCGGCACTGGAGCACATCACCCTGGCCTGGGGCCGGGATTTTTCCGATGTGTCGCCGTTGCGTGGGGTGATTCTGGGGGGAGGGAGCCATGACCCGGAAGTGCGGGTGACGGTGATGCCGCTGGAGTAACGATGAATTGTGGTGAACAGGGCGGGCCTGTTCACCACAAAGAAAATTATTCAGCCGGATCTTTTGGTGTTTCGGTCTCGTCGCTCGTTTCTTCACCATCGGCATCCGGGTTCAGCGCGCCGGCTTCTTCATCGGCGGCGGCTTTCTTGCGTTGCAGTTTTTCCTCTTTCTTCTGTTCCTTGGCCAAGTCTCTCTGACGTTTGGCGAAGGAGTAATTAGGTTTGGCCATGGGCAATCCTCTAGGGTCGAAGGTGAGGGTGGGCGGCACGCGGCTGCCTCGGGTCGCCATGGTAGCAGCTTAGCAGCGCGCTTGGCCTTCACTTACCGCAGGCGTAGGCGGCCAGCAGGCCGTTGAACAGTTGGTTGAGGCGCATGGCTCGGACTCCAGTGGATGATGGAGCCGATCATAAGCAGGCTGCGGCACTTTGGCCGGTTGATTATGTCGATAGGTCTGATAGCCTAAAGTTGTATACAATTTGTTGATTCAGATCATAGGAAATCGTGCCTGTCTCAGGCACCCTTGCCGCATCATGCGTTTTTAACCCTGCCTTGGAGATTCACATGTTTGCCAAAATCGTTGCTGTTTCCCTGCTGACATTGGCCAGCGGCCAGTTGCTGGCTGCAGAGTGCAAGATTACCGTCGACTCCACTGACCAGATGTCCTTCAACACCAAGGAAATCACGATCGACAAGAGCTGCAAAAAATTCACCGTCGAATTGACTCACTCCGGCAGCCTGCCAAAAAACGTCATGGGCCATAACTGGGTGCTGACCAGCGCCGCTGACATGCAGCCGGTCGCGACCGATGGCATGGCCGCCGGTATCGAAAAGAACTACCTGAAAGAAGACGACGCCCGCATCATCGCCCACACCAAGATCATCGGTGCTGGCGAGAAAGATTCCGTGACCTTCGACGTGTCGAAGCTGGCCGCGGGTACTGATTACGCATTCTTCTGCTCGTTCCCAGGCCACATCTCGATGATGAAGGGCACTGTGGTCGTCAAGTAAGCGCGCGTAATCGTTCATCGGGGGCAAGCCCCCTCCCACAGTTGACTGTATTCACAATCCAAGGTGGGAGGGGGCTTGCCCCCGATGACTTCATGCCTGGTTCAACTCACGGCGCAAACGGCATGACTCGCTTGTGCTCAGTCTTGCGATACGTCTCGCAGATGATCCTGAACGCCTCTTCCCGCACCGGCTCGCCATGCAGGAACGCATCGATCTCGGCGTAAGTCACCCCATGTGACGCCTCATCCGGCTTACCCGGCGACAAGTCTTCCAGGTCGGCGGTCGGCACCTTCTCCACCAGGGATTCCGGCGCACCAAAGTGCCGCGCAATCGCACGTACCTGGTTCTTTACCAGCCCGCTCAACGGCGCCAAGTCGCAGGCCCCGTCGCCGAACTTGGTGAAAAAGCCCATCACCGCTTCCGCCGCATGGTCGGTACCAATCACCAGGCCGCCAGCCGCCCCGGCGATGGTGTACTGCGCCACCATGCGCATCCGCGCTTTGGTGTTGCCCAACACAAAATCGCGGGACACCGCCGCCTTGCCTTCAAACACCGCCACTTCATTGGCCAGGGCTTTGACCGCCGGGCCGATATTGACGGTGTGGCGTTCGTCCGGGTCGATAAAGTCTACCGACGCCTGGGCGTCGATTTCATCGAACTGGGTTTCATAGGGCAGGCGCACGGCGATGAAGCGGTAGGCCTCGTCGCCGGTGCTGGCGCGCAATTCCTGCATCGCCCGTTGAGCCAGCAGGCCGGCGGTCAGGGAGTCGACGCCGCCACTGATGCCCAGCACCAGGGCCTTGAGCCCGGAGTTGCGCAGGCAGTCCTGAATAAACTTCACGCGCCGCGCCACTTCGGCTTCAAGCGCGGCCTGGTCATTGAATGGCGCTTGGACCTTGAGCTGCTGCGCAATCTCACGCTGTACGGCTTGCATGGTTCACTCCTTGCTGGATAGGGCAGGTACTTTGAAAACGTGACGCAAATAGGCGACGAAATTCGGGTCGGTGCATTGGGTCTTGCCCGGCTCATCGGAAATCTTCGCCACCGGCTGGCCATTGCAGGCGGTCATTTTAAGCACAATGCTCATGGGCTCCACCCCTGGAATGTCACAGGTCAGGTTGGTGCCGATACCGAAGCTCACATTAATGCGACCCCGCAATGCGCGGAAAATCTCCAGGGCCTTGGGCAGCGACAGGCTGTCGGAAAACACCAGGGTCTTGCTCATCGGCTCGATGCCCAGCTTGTGATAGTGAGTGATGGCTTTTTCCGCCCACTGCACCGGGTCGCCGGAGTCGTGGCGCAGGCCGTCGAAGAGTTTGGCGAAGTACAGATCGAAGTCGCCGAGGAACGCGTCGGTGGTGATGCAGTCGGTCAGGGCGATACCCAGCAGGCCACGGTATTCGCGAACCCAGCAATCGAGCGCGGCGATCTGGCTGTCGATCAGGCGCGGGCCGAGCTGCTGATGGGCCATGATCCATTCATGGGCCATGGTGCCCAGGGGTTTCATGTCGAACTCGCGGGCCAGGTGCACGTTGCTGGTGCCGACGAATCGGCCGGGGAAGTCATGTTTGAGCACACTGACCACTTCTTCCTGCACCCGGTACGAGAAGCGCCGACGGGTACCGAAGTCGGCCACTTGCAGCTCCGACAGCTCGTCGCTGCTGGCGTTGGCCGTCAGCCAGTCGAACTTGCGGTACAACTGCTCGCGCGCTTGTTCGAGGATCACCGTCTGGTAGCGGTAGCGGTTGCGCACTTCGCTGACAATGGCAAGCAACGGCACTTCGAACAGGATCACATGCAGCCATGGCCCGCGCAGGCGGATAAACAGCTCGTCGTTCTCGATGCCGGTCTGCACATAGCGCAGGTTGAAGCGGAACAGCCCCAGGAAGCGCAGAAAGTCCGGCTTCATAAAGCTGATGCGCTCCAGAAAACCCAACTGATCCGGGCTTAGGCTCAGCTCGGCGAGGCGCTCGATCTGGTAGCGGATCTCCGCCAGGTAGGGGCGCAAGTCTTCGCTGTTACGGCAACGGAATTCCCATTCAACTTCCACGTTGGGGTAGTTGTGCAGCACCGCCTGCATCATGGTCAGTTTGTAGAAGTCGGTGTCGAGCAGGTTCTGCACGATGCGATCGGCAAACACACTCTCGCTCATAACGGGAATCTCCAGATGGGTCGGCGAGGGGGCCGACCTTTACGCACAATTAAGGAAGGGGGCTAGTGGCGCATAGACCTGAGGGGTTTTGCCAGACATTTTTTCGGTGAGGCCACTGGCCTCATCGGGGGCAAGCCCCCTCCCACATTTGAAATGCATTCCACTCCAGGCACTAAATCACCTGCTCCATCATCCACTTCACAAATTCGCGCACCTTGGGCACTTCGGCCGCGTGCTCCGGGTAAGCCAGGTAATACGCATCCTGGCTGGGCATCGCATGCTGCCAGGGGATCACGAGCTTGCCGTCGGCCAGTTCTTCTTCCACCAGAAAACGCGGTAACAACGCCACGCCGCATCCCACCTGCGCCGCGCGGATGCACATATAGAAAGTGTCGAAACGCGGGCCGTGGTAGCTGTGCTCGGTGTGGTAGCCCTGGCTGGCGAACCAGTCGTGCCAGCCTTGAGGCCGCGAAGCGTTTTGCAGCAGTACCAGTTCGCTCAATTGGGTCGGGTCGGTAAAGGGCTGCGCGGGCAGGCTTTCCGGGGCGCACACCGGTACCAGTTCTTCGCTGAACAGCTTCAGGCTCTCGGTGCCGGGGCGTGAACCCGGGCCGAAGTAGAAGGCCATGTCGGCCTTGCCTTGCAGCAGTTCGTCCGGCTCCTGTTCGTTGCACAGGTCCAAATGGATCTGTGGGTGCCGCAAGCGCCAGCCCTTGAGGCGTGGCACCAGCCAGCGCGCGCCGAAGGTGTAGGGCGTGGACACCCGCAGCACTTCGGTCTCGCCGCCGTAAGAGCGCAGGTAATGGGTGGACATCTCCACCTGCGTGAGGATCTTGCGCACTTCCACCAAATACAGTTCGCCCGCCGGGGTCATCTGCAAGCGCCGGCGCACGCGGCGGAACAGCAGGTGTTGCAGCAACTCTTCCAATTGCGCCACCTGTTTGCTCACCGCGCTCTGGGTGAGGTTCAGCTCCTCGGCGGCGCGGGTGAAGCTCAGGTGGCGAGTGGCGGCTTCGAAGCACTGCAAGGCGGTGATCGAAGGCAAATGTCGTTTGTTCAGCACGGGGTGCCTCTTTTAATTCTTGGCATGAATAAACGGAATGATATCTCGCCTAATCGTCGTTTGTTGGCAAGTCTTGGGCCAGCTACAAATAAGCTTTGGATCGCCGCGCCGGCCGCGGCACTTTTTTGTACGCAGATTGAAGGAGTGACCCATGGTTGCCGCATTGCTTGATCGTCTCGGGGTGAACCCGGCGTTGTACCAGTCGGGGAAACAGCCCGTGCATTCGCCGATCGATGGCAGCCGTATCGGCAGCGTGCACTGGGAGGGTGCCGCCGAGGTGGAGCAACAGGTCAGTCGCGCCGAGCATGCATTCGAGGCCTGGCGCAAGGTGCCCGCACCACGTCGTGGTGAGCTGGTGCGCCAGTTCGGTGATGCACTGCGCCAATACAAGGCCGACCTGGGTGAGCTGGTGTCCTGGGAAGCCGGCAAGATCACTCAGGAAGGTTTGGGTGAAGTGCAGGAAATGATCGACATCTGCGACTTCGCCGTTGGCCTGTCGCGTCAGTTGTACGGTTTGACCATCGCCTCTGAGCGCCCTGGCCACCATATGCGTGAAACCTGGCACCCACTGGGGGTGGTCGGCGTGATCAGCGCGTTCAACTTTCCGGTCGCGGTGTGGGCGTGGAACACCGCGCTGGCACTGGTGTGCGGCAACGCTGTGATTTGGAAACCGTCGGAAAAGACCCCGCTCACCGCCCTGGCCTGCCAGGCGCTGTTCGAGCGCGTGGTGAAAAACTTCAGCGATGCCCCCGAGTACCTGAGCCAGGTGATCATCGGCGGCCGCGACGCCGGCGCCGCGCTGGTGGATGACCCGCGCGTGGCCCTGATCAGCGCCACCGGCAGCACCCGCATGGGCCGCGAAGTGGCGCCTAAGGTCGCCGCGCGCTTTGCCCGCAGCATTCTCGAGCTGGGCGGCAACAATGCCATGATCCTTGGCCCGAGCGCCGACCTGGACATGGCGGTGCGCGCTATTTTGTTCAGCGCCGTCGGCACCGCCGGCCAGCGTTGCACCACCCTGCGTCGCTTGATCGCCCATGAGTCGGTCAAAGAAGAAATCGTCACCCGCCTCAAGGCCGCCTATGCAAAAGTGCGCATCGGCCATCCGCTGGAGGGCAACCTGATCGGCCCGCTGATCGACAAACACGGCTTCGACGCTATGCAGGATGCCCTGGAGCAAGCCTTGAGCGAAGGCGGCAAGGTATTCGGCGGCAAGCGCCAGCTGGAAGACAAGTACCCCAACGCTTACTACGTGTCGCCGGCCATTGTGGAAATGCCCGAGCAAAGCGATGTGGTGTGCACTGAGACCTTTGCGCCGATCCTCTACGTAGTCGGCTATACCGATTTCGCCGAAGCCCTGCGCTTGAACAACGCCGTGCCGCAGGGCCTGTCCTCGTGCATTTTCACCACCGACGTGCGTGAAGCCGAGCAGTTCATGTCGGCGGTGGGCAGTGACTGCGGCATCGCCAACGTCAACATCGGCCCCAGCGGTGCGGAGATTGGCGGCGCGTTTGGCGGTGAGAAAGAGACCGGCGGCGGGCGTGAATCGGGTTCGGATGCCTGGCGCGGCTATATGCGGCGCCAGACCAACACCGTGAACTATTCGCTGGAGTTGCCGTTGGCGCAGGGCATTACTTTCGACTAATTACTGCACGTTGGACTGAATCTGGGGAGAGGGCTTGCCCCCTCCCACATTTGATCGCACTAGCACATCAAGATGGTTGTTTGTTGGGTCTCATCGGAGTCTGGCAATGGCATTACGCGAAACATGTTTGTGGGAACACCTCACCCCCAGCCGGCCGGATCGCGCCGCGCTCAAGGGCGAGGTCAACGTGGATGTGTGCGTAATCGGCGCCGGAATCACCGGCCTGTCGGCGGCCATTCACTTGCTGGAACAGGGAAAGAGCGTCGCCGTGCTGGAGGCTCATCGCACCGGGCACGGTGGTTCGGGGCGCAATGTCGGGCTGGTCAACGCCGGCTTGTGGATTCCCCCTGACGATATCGAAGCCGGCTTCGGCGAAGCGGTGGGCAGCCAGCTCAACCGCATGTTGGGTGCGGCGCCGGCGCTGGTGTTCAGCCTGATCGACAAGTACAACATCGATTGCCAGCTGCGTCGCGAGGGCACGTTGCACATGGCGCATAACGCCCGTGGCGAAGCGGATCTGCGCAGTCGTGAAGAACAATGGAAGCGCCGTGGCGCGCCGGTGGAATTACTCACCGGCCAGGCGTGCGAGCAAGCCACGGGCACCAAAAAGATCGCTGCTGCGTTGCTGGATCGGCGCGCGGGGACCTTGAACCCGATGGCCTACACCAGTGGTTTGGCCAACGCCGCCATGGGGCTCGGCGGTCAGTTGTTCGACCATTCCCCGGTGACCCAACTGGAACGCCAGGGCTCGAACTGGTCGGTGCAAACCGAGCACGGTGCGGTGCGGGCGGCACAGGTGGTGATCGCTTCCAACGCCTACACCGAAGGCGAATGGACCGAGCTGCGCCGCAACTTTTTCCCCGGTTACTACTATCAGGTCGCGTCGGCGCCTTTGAGTGACGATGCTGCGCGGCAAATCCTGCCTGGCGGTCAGGGCTCCTGGGACACCCGCCAGGTCTTGAGCAGCATCCGCCGCGATGCCGATGGCCGGTTGTTGCTGGGTAGCCTGGGCAACGGCAACCAGAAACCGGCATGGTTTCTCAAGGCGTGGGCCGATCGGGTGCAGCAGCACTATTTTCCTTACCTCAAATCGGTGCAGTGGGAGTACACCTGGACCGGCTGCATTGCCTTCACCCCCGACCATTTGATGCGCCTGTTCGAACCGGCCCCGGGGCTGGTGGCGGTCACTGGCTACAACGGCCGCGGCGTGACCACCGGCAGTGTGGTGGGCAAGGCGTTTGCCGACTACCTCTGTCACCAGAATCCCCAGGCATTGCCGATTCCGTTTGCGCCGATGCAGCCGTTGGCGGCGGTGGGCCTGCGCAGCTGCCTCTATGAGGCAGGATTCTCGCTGTATCACGCGGGGCAATGCTTGAGGATTGTCATCTGATCAGCGAAATACCCTTCAAATCCCTGGGTTTTCTTAGCAGGCTACTAATCTGTATTGGTGCAAGTCGTAGCAATCACGCACTGTAAATGTGCAGTTCCGTTACGCCTTGGGTTACCGCTGTAGGAACTGTCGTTTGTGGTTCTGGTTGCAGGTGGCACCGGTAGAGGTTGTACCTTTTCGGGCTTGCGGTTGCGCCTGCGCGCGCCAGGGGGTTGCACGTCCTGGCGAGCGGAGCCGAAACGCCTGTAATAACAATGACACCGTGTCTTTTTGAAGAATAAAAACGTAATGGCACGAGGCTTGCTCTGAGCTTTCGGTGAAAGGTTTGAATGCAAGTTGTCGTGCCAATAATCAAAAATATCGGAGCACCACTCATGTCCCAGACGTTTTACAAGAAAGGCTTTCTTGCTCTCGCCGTTGCAGCGGCGCTGGGTGTTTCTACGTTTGTTCAAGCTGATGTGAAGATCGGCGTAGCGGGGCCGATGACCGGCGCCAACGCGTCGTTCGGTGAGCAGTATATGAAGGGTGCCCAGGCAGCGGCCGACGCCCTGAACAAGACTGGCGGTATCAACGGCGAGAAAATCGTGCTGGTAGCCGGTGACGACGCATGCGAACCCAAGCAAGCCGTGGCCGTGGCCAACCGCCTGGTGGACCAGGACAAAGTGATTGGCGTGGTCGGGCACTTCTGCTCGTCGAACACCATCCCCGCGTCCGAGGTGTACGACGAGGCCGGCGTGATCGCAATCACCCCAGGCTCCACCAACCCCCAAGTGACCGAGCGCGGCTTGGGCGCCATGTTCCGTATGTGCGGGCGTGACGACCAGCAAGGCATCGTGGCCGGCGACTACATCGTTGATGTGCTCAAGGGCAAGAAAGTCGCGGTGATCAACGACAAGGACACCTACGGTAAAGGTCTGGCCGACGCCACCTCGGCGCAGTTGACCAAGCGTGGCGTCAAGCCGGTGCTGGAAGAAGGCCTGACCCGCGGCGAGAAAGACTTCAGCGCCCTGGTCACCAAGATCCGTTCCACCGGTGCCGACGTCGTGTACTTCGGCGGCCTGCACCCGGAAGCCGGCCCGCTGGTGCGCCAGTTGCGTGAGCAGGGTCTCAAGGACGTCAAGTTCATGTCCGATGACGGTATCGTCACCGACGAGCTGGTGGCCACTGCCGGTGGCGCGCAATACGTCGACGGCGTGTACATGACCTTCGGTGCCGACCCGCGTCTGCTGCCGGACAGCAAGGCCGTGGTGGAAGAGTTCCGCAAAGCGGGCTACGAGCCGGAAGGCTACACCCTGTATGCCTATGCCTCGCTCCAGGCCCTGGCCGCCGGCTTCAATGGCGCCAAATCCAACAAAGGCGAAGACGCGGCCAAGTGGCTCAAGGCCCACCCGGTCAAAACCGTGATGGGCGAGAAGAACTGGGATGCCAAAGGCGACCTGAAAGTCTCCGACTACGTGGTTTACCAGTGGGATAAAGACGGCAAATACCATCAGTTGGAAAAGCAGAAGTAATCCATGTGAGAGGGGGCTTGCCCCCGATAGCGGTGTGTCAGTCAACGGTTGTCTAGCTGACCCACCACATCGGGGGCAAGCCCCCTCCAACATTGGGACTGCGTTGTGATTGAGATCTGACTTTTCCTCCAGAAGCGCCGCGCACCTCCGGGTGTGCAGGTGCTCACCGCGTGAGATTGCGTTATGGATGGTATTTTCCTGCAGCAACTGGTCAACGGCCTGACCCTCGGGTCGGTCTATGGCCTGATCGCCATCGGCTACACAATGGTCTATGGCATCATTGGCATGATCAACTTCGCCCACGGCGAGGTTTATATGATTTCCGCTTACCTCGCGGCGATCAGTCTGGCACTGCTGGCTTACTTCGGCATCGAATCCTTCCCGCTGCTCATTCTCGGCACCTTGATCTTTACCGTGGTCGTCACTGGCGTTTACGGGTGGGTCATCGAACGTGTCGCCTATAAACCGCTGCGCAACTCCACCCGACTGGCGCCGCTGATCAGTGCCATCGGCATCTCATTGATCCTGCAGAACTACGCACAGATCGCCCAGGGCGCCAAGCAGCAAGGCGTGCCGACGCTGCTCGCCGGCGCATGGCGTGTGGATATCGGCACCGGCTTCGTGCAGCTCACCTACACCAAGGTGTTCATCCTGCTGGCGGCCTTCGCCGGCATGGCATTGCTCACCTACGTCATCAAGTACACCAAGCTCGGCCGCATGTGCCGCGCCACTCAGCAAGACCGCAAAATGGCCTCGATCCTGGGGATCAACACCGACCGCGTGATCTCCTACGTGTTTGTGATCGGTGCCGCCATGGCGGCCCTGGCCGGCGTATTGATCACCCTCAACTACGGCACGTTCGACTTCTATGCCGGCTTCATCATCGGCATCAAGGCGTTTACCGCAGCGGTACTCGGCGGCATCGGCTCCCTACCTGGGGCGATGCTCGGCGGGATCATCCTCGGGATCTCCGAATCGCTGTTCTCGGGGTTGATCAACTCTGACTACAAAGACGTGTTCAGTTTCTCCCTGCTGGTGGTGATTCTGATTTTCCGTCCTCAGGGCCTGCTGGGTCGTCCGCTCGTGGCTAAGGTGTAAAACATGTCTGCTGCCAAACCCATCGATATCAAGAAAAGTGTCGTCGATACGGTCCTTGCCGGGCTGATTTCGCTGATCGTGTTCGGTCCGATCGTCGGCGTGGTCCTCGACGGCTACAGCTTCAACCTGGAACCCGCCCGTGTGGGCTTGCTGGTCGCCATTGTGATGGTCGGCCGCTTTGCCATGAGCCTGTTCCTGCAAACCCCCAAGGGCGTGAAGATCCTGCAGGGCTTCGAAAGCAGTGGCTCCGGCGTGCATGTGCTGGCACCGGACTACAAATCGCGGCTGCGCTGGATCATTCCGGCGTTGATCGTGATCGCCATCGTGTTCCCGATCTTTGCCAACAAGTACTTGTTGACCGTGGTGATCCTCGGGCTGATCTACGTGTTACTGGGCTTGGGCCTGAACATCGTGGTTGGCCTGGCCGGGCTGCTCGATCTGGGTTATGTGGCGTTCTACGCCATCGGGGCCTACGGTCTGGCGCTGGGTTACCAATACCTGGGCCTGGGCTTCTGGTCGGTGCTGCCATTGGCGGCCGTCGCTGCGGCGTTGGCGGGGTGTATCCTCGGCTTCCCGGTGTTGCGCATGCACGGCGACTACCTGGCCATCGTGACCCTGGGCTTCGGTGAAATCATCCGGCTGGTGCTCAATAACTGGCTGTCGTTCACCGGCGGCCCGAACGGCATGCCCGTGCCTTCGCCGACCTTTCTGGGTCTGGAGTTCGGGCGCAGAGCGAAGGAGGGCGGGGTACCGTTCCACGAGTTCTTCGGCATCGATTACAACCCCAACATCAAGTTCATGTTCATCTACATCGTGCTGTTTTTGGTGGTGCTGGCTGTGCTGTACATCAAGCACCGCCTCACGCGCATGCCGGTGGGCCGCGCCTGGGAAGCCCTGCGCGAAGATGAGATTGCTTGCCGCTCCATGGGCCTGAACCACGTACTGGTCAAGCTCTCGGCGTTCACCATTGGCGCCTCGACGGCAGGTTTGGCCGGGGTGTTCTTTGCCAGCTATCAGGGGTTCGTCAACCCGTCGTCGTTCACCTTCTTCGAGTCGGCACTGATCCTGGCCATTGTGGTGTTGGGCGGTATGGGCTCGACGGTGGGCGTGGTGATCGCGGCGTTCGTGTTGACCGTGGCGCCGGAACTGCTGCGCAGTTTCTCCGAGTACCGTGTATTGCTGTTCGGGGTGTTGATGGTGGTGATGATGATCTGGCGACCGCGCGGTTTGATCCGCATCAGCCGTACCGGCGTGACACCACGTAAAGGAGTGGCGCCATGAGCAAGGAAGTTGTGCTTTGCGTGGAACACCTGATGATGCACTTCGGTGGCATCAAGGCCTTGAGCGATGTGAGCCTCAAGGTCGAACGCAACTCGATCTTCGCCCTGATCGGCCCGAATGGCGCCGGCAAGACCACGGTGTTCAACTGCCTCACCGGTTTCTACAAAGCCAGTGGCGGCAAGATCGAGCTCAACGTGCGGGGCAAGCAGACCAATGTGATCCAACTGCTGGGCGAGCGCTTCCAGGCCACCGATTTTGTATCGCCGAAAAGCTTCCTCAGCCGCGTCTACTACAAGATGTTCGGCGGCACCCACCTGGTGAACCGGGCGGGGCTGGCGCGTACGTTCCAGAACATTCGCCTGTTCAAGGAAATGTCCGTGGTGGAAAACCTGCTGGTGGCCCAGCACATGTGGGTCAACCGCAATATGTTGGCGGGCATCCTTAACACCAAGGGCTACCGTAAGGCCGAGAGCGATGCCCTCGACCATGCGTTCTACTGGTTGGAAGTGGTGGACCTGGTGGACTGCGCCAACCGTCTGGCCGGCGAGCTTTCCTACGGCCAGCAGCGGCGCCTGGAAATCGCCCGGGCCATGTGCACCCGGCCGCAGATCATCTGCCTGGACGAGCCGGCGGCGGGCCTCAACCCTCAGGAAACCGAAGCTCTGAGCGCGATGATTCGCCTGTTACGCGACGAACACGACCTGACGGTGGTGCTGATCGAACACGACATGGGCATGGTGATGAATATTTCCGACCACATCGTGGTGCTGGACCACGGCAACGTGATCGCCGAAGGCGGGCCGGATGCGATCCGCAACGACCCGAAAGTGATCGCTGCTTACCTGGGCGCTGACGAAGAGGAGCTGGTATGAGTGCACCTATCCTCGAAATGAAGGAATTGGACGTGTTCTACGGCCCGATCCAGGCCCTGAAAAAAGTCTCGCTGCACATCAACGAAGGCGAAACCGTCAGCCTGATCGGCTCCAACGGTGCGGGTAAGTCCACACTGTTGATGTCGATCTTCGGCCAGCCTCGGGCCGAGTCCGGGCAGATCCTCTACAACGGCGTCGACATTACCCACAAGTCGTCCCACTACATCGCCTCCAACGGCATCGCGCAGTCGCCGGAAGGGCGGCGGGTGTTCCCCGACATGACCGTCGAGGAAAACCTGCTGATGGGCACCATCCCGATCGGTGACAAGTTCGCCAGCGAAGACATGCAGCGCATGTTCGAGCTGTTCCCGCGCCTCAAGGAGCGGCGTAACCAGCGCGCCATGACCATGTCCGGCGGCGAGCAGCAAATGCTCGCCATCGCCCGTGCGTTGATGAGCCGGCCCAAGTTGTTGCTGCTGGATGAACCGAGCCTGGGGCTGGCGCCGATTGTGGTGAAGCAGATCTTTTCCACCCTGCGCGAATTGGCGGCGACCGGGATGACAATCTTCCTGGTGGAACAGAATGCCAACCACGCGTTGCGTCTGTCGGACCGCGCCTATGTGATGGTCAACGGTGAGATTCGCCTGACCGGCACCGGCAAGGAGCTGTTGGTGAACGAGGAAGTGCGCAACGCCTATCTCGGCGGGCACTGAGGACGTGGGGGAGGGGGCAAGCTCCTCCCCGCATTTGTTTTGAGTGATCCACAAGGCTGATCCAAATTGTGGAAAACAAATCCAGCCTCCCTCCAAAGCGCGACATATAGCCGCCGCAAATCGCTGTTTTGTCACAGTTTTGACTTGTCCCCATCCACTGTGGAACCGGCTGTGGGTAACGTGGGAGTAGCTGGCTGAAAGCCTCTGTTTCCGCGGCCTGTAGCCTGGCGGTTGTTTTTTGAGCAGTGGTTTTTTCGTGAGCGTTCGAGGGGTTTGTCAACCTGTTTAAAGACACAGGTATATGACCGAATTATGTCCGTTAAGCCTGTGGATAAGTCTGTGATTAAACTCTGGAAAGACCTCCGCAGAGGCCGAAATAACTGGCCTGGAGCCATCGCGCGGATTTTTCAGCGTGTGTCGGGCCTACATAGGCCTCGCTGAAGGTCAAGCAAAATACTTTCCGAAACAGCCCGCAGCCCTTGTATACAGCGGGTTTGGCCGGTTTGAACTTGCCCCCAAAGACTGTGGGCGCAGCTGTGGATAACCTGCGTGCATATGGCTACAGGCTACGCAGTACAAGGGTTTGAGCCGAGTGATCATAAAATAACCAGTCATGCCGCAGTGCTTGCGCTTAGCGGTTGCCGCAACGGCGGTGGACGGGCATTCTGCTGGCTGATTTTTTCCCGTCGCTCGCAAGGAGAACACCATGTCCGACACGCTGTTTATTACTGGCGCCACTTCAGGTTTCGGCGAAGCCTGCGCTCGTCGCTTCGCCCAGGCTGGCTGGAAACTGGTGCTCACCGGCCGGCGTGCCGAGCGTTTGAATGCGCTGGTGGAAGAACTTTCCAAGCAGACCGAAGTGCACGGCCTGGTAGTGGACGTGCGTGACCGCAAGGGCATGGAAGACGCGATCGCTAACCTGCCGCCGTCGTTTGCCACCCTGCGCGGCTTGATCAACAACGCCGGCCTGGCGGTGGGCACCGACCCCGCGCCCAAGTGCAACCTGGACGACTGGGAAACCATGGTCGATACCAATATCAAAGGCCTGCTGACCACCACTCATCTGCTGCTGCCACGTTTGATCGCCCATGGCCGGGGCGCGGGCATCATCAACCTGGGCTCCATCGCCGGCAGCTACCCATACCCGGGCAGCCATGTGTACGGCGGCTCCAAGGCGTTCGTCAAACAGTTCTCCCTGAACCTGCGCTGCGACCTGCAAGGCACCGGCGTGCGCGTGACCAACATCGAGCCGGGCCTGTGCGAAAGCGAGTTCTCCCTGGTACGTTTTGGCGGTGACCAGGCGCGATACGACGCCACCTACGCCGGCGCCGAGCCGATTCAGCCGCAGGATATCGCCGACACTATTTTCTGGGTGCTTAACACCCCGGCCCACGTCAATATCAACCGCCTGGAGTTGATGCCGGTGAGCCAGAGCTGGGCTGGGTTTGCGATTGAGCGGGGGGCCAAGTAAGGCGTTAGACCTAGTCGCTGCTATCGGGGGCAAGCCCCCTCCCACACTTGACCGTGTTCACAAACCTAAGATGTGCACTGGTCAACTGTGGGAGGGGGCTTGCCCCCGATGGCGTCAAATCGGCCAAAACACGACATAAGGTACACTCTCTGTCTGAAAACCCCTCCGCATCGTGCGGGTTTAGGGTTTTGACGGGAGGCAATGTGAGTAACCGAGGTGAGCAGGCACTGCTCAAACAATCGACGATTCTGATGTTCGCAGTCGCGATCGCCGGGATTGTCACGGGTGTGATATCCGGCGCCCAATCCATTCTGTTCGACGGCTTTTTCTCGCTGATCGCCACCGCCATCAAGGTGCTGATGCTGATCACGGCCAAGCTGATCGCCAAGAAAAGCAACGAGCGTTTCCAATTTGGCTACTGGCACCTGGAACCCATGGTGCTGTTGATCGAAGGCAGTTTCCTGCTGCTGATCGCCATCTATGCATTCCTCAACGGCGTGTTCGGCATTATCAATGGCGGGCGCGAGGTCGAATTGGGCCTGGTGATCATCTACGCGGCGGTGTTTACCGTCGTCGAGTTCGGCTATTTCTTCTATGTGCGTTATCGCAACCGCGCACTGAAATCGTCGTTGATCCAGTTCGATAACATCAGTTGGCTGGTGGACGCGATGCTGTCGGTGGGGCTGCTGATCAGCTTCCTGGCAGCGCTGTTGCTCAAGTCCCAGGGCTATGGCGAATGGGCGGTGTATGTCGACCCCATGATCCTGATCCTGCTGGCCCTGAGCATGCTGGCGCCGGCGTTCAAGATCCTGCGCCCGGCGTTGCGCGACGTGCTGGGGATTGCCCCGGATCATCTGGACGACAAGGTGCGCGAGGTTATGGACGCCGCGACGGCGAGACATGGTTTCGAAGAGTACGTGTCGTACGTGCAGAAGCATGGACGCGCTCGGTTTATCGAAATCCATGTGGTGTTGCCAGCGGATTACCCGGTGGATAACGTTGCGACCCTCGACGGATTGCGCGAAGATATATCCACAGGGCTCGGCACGCCGGATGCGGCGCGCTGGTTGACGATCAGCTTTACCGCAGATCGTAAGTGGATTGCGTAAGGCCCTGGTAGCAGGTGGCCAAGTGATACGGCGTGGTCGACGGCATGTCCCTTCGGCTCACGGCGCCATTGGCATCCAGGCATTCGTGCCAGCCTTTGTCGTGCAGGAAGTGCTGCTGCAGCGCCAGCAATTGGCGTTGCAACACCGCTTGGCTGTTGGGGCGCAGGGTCAGCGCGCGCAGGTATTCGGCCTGGGCCCAAATGCGTTGGGTGCCGTCGCGCACGCTGCCATCGAGGGCAAGCATGCCGCTGACCGCGCCGGTCACGTTATCCACACCCTTGAGTTCGGCATAGGCAAACGCCCGCGTCAGTGAGGCGTGCAACGGCGTACCGCGCAGCACATCCGACGATTCCAGCAAAAAGAACCATTCGAACTGGTGCCCGGGCTCAAACCAGTTATCCACAGCACCCAGCGGTTTTTCCATCATCACGCCGTGCTGGCGGTCGATGAAGCGCTGTTGCATAGCGGTTGCCAGGCTGAGCAGAGCGGCTTGCACGGTGGCGTCCTCACGCACCGCGAGGGTGGCCAGAAAGCCTTCGGCCAAATGCATCAACGGGTTCTGCAATGGGCCGGAATCGAGCGACGACCAGTTGCGCTCCAGTACGGCTTCGTACAGGCCGTCATTTGTGGCGAAGCGTTGCGCGACGACTTCCAGGGCCGCATTGAGTACCGATTCCACCAACGGTTCGCGCACCTTGGCCCAGTAATGGGCACAGGCGAAGATGATGAATGCGTGGGTGTAGAGGTCTTTGCGCATGTCCAGCGGCTGGCCGGCGGGGTCGATGCTGTAGAACCAGCCGCCGTGTTCGGCGTCGTGGAAGTGCCGCTGCAAGGAGCGGAACAACGCCGCTGCCCGCGCTGGGGCAAACTCGGCATCGGGTTGGCCGATCAGGCTGGCGAACAGATACAACTGCCGGGCGCAGGCCATGGCGCGGTAGCGTTGCGGCGGCAAAGGATGGTGATCGGCGTCCAGCGCCTCGTAAGGCAACGCCAGCTCGGCATTCCAGCCTGGGCCCTGCCACAGCGGCACGATCAGGTCATGGAAGTGGGTGAGCACGGTGTTCAAAGAGGGTTGGGAAGCGCTGGGCATTGGCTGGCGTCGTCACGGCAGAGGTGTAGGCGCGCATGGTAGCAGGCTTGGGTTCTGTGGTGTCTGTGGCACAGCTATCGGGGGCAAGCCCCCTCCCACCTTTTGATAGCGCTGCAGTCAAATGTGGGCAGGGGCTCGCCCCCGATGAGGCCTTCAGCCGTGCGGCCAATCAGCCCGCCAGCCACCAGACCCCTCCCACCGTTTGAGAGCGCTGCAGCCAAATGTGGGAGGGGGCTTGCCCCCGATGAGGCCTTTAGCCGCACTGCCAATCAGCCCGCCAGCCACCAGACCCCTCCCACCTTGTGATAGCGGCCAAATGTAGGAAGGGGCTTGCCCCCGATGAGGCCTTCAGCCGCGCTGCCAATCAGCCCGCCAGCAACCAGAACCCTCCCACCTTGTGATAGCAATGCAGCCAAATGTGGGAGGGGGCTTGCCCCCGATGAGGCCTTTAGCCTCGCTGCAAATCAGCCCGCCAGCAACCAGACCCCAGTCGCCGCCGAAGCCGCCCCGGCCACTCGCACCAATGGCGCCGCCGCCGCCGGCAGGAAGCGCACCAGTGCATAACCGGCTGCGTGCAGTGCTGCCGTCGCGCCGACAAAACCGGCGGCGTATGCCCAAGGGCTGGACATCTCCGGCAGTTCCAGGCCATGGGCCACACCGTGAAACAGCGCAAACAACGCCGTGGCGGCCATCGCCATCAACAGCGGCGGCCGCACCGCCAGCGCCACGGCCAGGCCCAGGGCCAGCACCGAGGCGGCAATCCCGTTTTCCAGCGCCGGCAGTGCCAGGCCTTCGAAACCCAGCAGGCCGCCGATCAGCATCGTGCCCACAAACGTGCACGGCAGTGCCCAGCGCGCGGCGCCTTTCTGCTGGGCGGCCCAGAGGCCCACCGCCAGCATGGCCAGCAAATGATCGAGGCCGCCCAAGGGGTGGCTCATACCGGCCACCAGGCCGTTATCGCCGTGGCCGGGGTGGGCGAAGGCCAGCGCCGGAACGAGGAGCAGGGCAGCGGTGGCAAAGAGTTTGTTGAGGCTCATAACTAGCTTCCTTGAAGAGAGATCAGGCGGCGGTCAGCAGACCCTGGCGTTCGATAAAGGCCACGATGTCGTCCAGGCCGACCCCGGTTTTTTGGTTGCTGAACACAAAGGGTTTACCGTTGCGCATGCGCTGGGTGTCGCTGTTCATCAGTTCCAGCGAGGCGCCGACCAAGGGGGCGAGGTCGATCTTGTTGATCACCAACAGGTCGGATTTGCAGATGCCCGGGCCGCCTTTGCGCGGCAGCTTGTCGCCGGCGGACACATCGATCACGTAGATGGTCAGGTCCGACAGTTCCGGGCTGAAGGTCGCCGACAAGTTATCCCCACCGGATTCCACCAGGATCAGGTCCAGTCCGGGGAAGCGGCGGTTGAGTTGATCCACCGCTTCGAGGTTGATGGAGGCGTCTTCACGAATCGCTGTGTGCGGGCAGCCGCCGGTTTCCACGCCGATGATGCGCTCGGGCGCCAAAGCCTGGTTGCGCACCAGAAAATCGGCGTCTTCGCGGGTGTAGATGTCGTTGGTGACCACCGCCAGGTTGTAGCGATCGCGCAGGGCGAGGCATAGGGCCAGGGTCAGAGCGGTCTTGCCGGAGCCTACCGGGCCGCCAATGCCGACGCGCAAGGGTTGTGTGTGCATGTGCTTCTCCGAAGTAAAGGGCGCCAAAATCTAAAGAACCTATGAACGAAACAGGCGGCTGTACTGGCGCTCGTGGGCCATGCACGCCAGGGACAGGCCAAACGCGGCGCTGCCGCAATGGTCGGGGTCGATGCGACTGGCGTCCTGCTGGGCTTGTTGCAACAGCGGCAGCAGTTCGCTGGTCAGGCGCTGGGCAGCTTGCTGGCCCAGGGGCAGGGTTTTCATCAGCACGGCCAATTGGTTTTCCAGCCAGCTCCACAGCCACGCGGCGAGGGCGTCTTCGGCGCTGATGCTCCAGGCGCGCGCGGCCAACGCCCAGCCGAGGGCCAGGTGCGGTTCGCTGAGGTGGTCGAGAAAGTGACGTGCGGCGGCGTCCAATTCGGGCAATCCGTTGAGCAGTTGTTGCAGGGAATAGCCCATCTGCCGACTTTCTTGATACAGCTCGCGAGTCTCACGGCTGGCGCGGTGTTCTTCGCACAATTGCGTCAGCCGCGCCCAGTCCTGAGCGGCAGCCGCCCGGCAGTGCGCGAGCAGCAAAGGCGCTTCGAAGCGCGCCAGGTTGAGCAGCAACTGGTCGCCGATCCAGCGCCTGGCGCTGGCCGCATCGCAGACGCGGCCGTTCTCCACGGCCATCTCCAGGCCCTGGGAATAGCTGTAGCCGCCAATCGGCAATTGCGGGCTGGCCAGACGCAGCAACGCCCAAGCTGGGTTCATAGACGCACGCCGAACTGATGCAGCTTGGGCGGGTAGTTGAAGTCTTCATCGCCATGGCGCGAGTGGTGATGGCCGCCGCCGTAGGCACCGTGCTCCGGTTGAAAGGGCGCCTCGATGGTTTCGGTGTGGGCGCCCAGTTGTTCGAGCATGGCTTTGAGCACGTAATCGTCGAGCAGGCGCAACCAACCATCCCCGACCTGCAGCGCCACATGGCGGTTGCCCAGGTGATAGGCGGCGCGGGTCAGCTCATAAGCGCTGCTGCAGGTGACGTGCAGCAGCTGTTCAGGGCGTGCAGTGACGCGTACGACACGTCCGTCTTCCGCTTGTAGGCATTCGCCATCGTGCAGCGGCGGCTGGCCGCGCTCCAGAAACAGGCCGACGTCTTCACCATCGGCACTGAAACAGCGCAGGCGGCTTTTGCTGCGGGCTTCGAAATTCAGCTGCAACTCAGCGGCCCAGAGGGCTTGGGGGGCAATTCGGCGATGGATCACCAGCATCAGAAAGCTTCCAGCTAGGGGCAATGAACCAGCTAGAGCAAGGGCCTTGCCAACCCCGCAAAAGCGTAGGAATTACCTGTAGGTGGGGAGGCGGCTGCCACCGAATGGGGCAGTGCTGCGCGCAGGAAGTGCCTCAAGATGGTGCGCATGCCAGGGGCTTGCCCCGGACATGGGCGCTTTGGGATTTTTCCTACGGCATCTCGGGATTCGGCGCTCAGCGCGCTACACGGCCGGTGATTAGGCTTTGCGCCGTGTTTAATCCCCTGCGATGTTCATCATGTTTAAGTCATTTTTATGTTCGGTTTTTATCGGATTGTCGTTTGTCGTTTCCTCGGCTTCAGCTAACTATCAACCGCGTTCGACCCTCGGCGCGTCATTGCATAGCCTGCCGTCTGCCTCGATTACCAATGTGATCGACCGGGCCCATGAATTGTTGGGCACACCTTATAAGTGGGGCGGCATGTCGGTGGAGCAAGGCTTCGATTGCAGCAGCTTGCTGGTCTACCTGTTCAAGACCCAAGCCAATATCCAGATCCCGCGCACCACGGCGGCGATGCACCGTTCAACGGCCGCCACCATCCAGCGCAACGCCCTCAAACCCGGCGATGCGGTGTTTTTCAAGGGCAATGGTCGCGGGCAAGTCAGTCACGTAGGGCTTTACATTGGCGAGGGCAAATTCATTCACTCGCCCCGTACCGGCAAGAACGTACGCATCGACTCGTTGAGCAACAGTTATTGGAACAAGCACTACACCACCGCCAAGCGTTTCCACGCGGCGGGTTGATTGGTCTACTCGGTGCTGCCCAGCCCTTGCCAGTGCTTGAGGCCGATAAAGATAAAGCGCAGCTGTTGAGTGATCTTCGCCTGGGGCGTGAGGTGGGCCGGCAGAGCCTGGGCCGGAGGGTCGATGATATCGGGCAGGGTGGCGAACACGCTCTTGACGATCAGGTCGGCCATCACATGCAAGCCTTCGGCATTCAGGTGTTGCAGCTTTGGCATTAGCGTCAGGTCGGCCGCCAGGTCGCGGGTAATGTCTTCGCGCAGTGCGGCGATGGCCTGACGCACGGCCAGGCAGCCGCCATATTGCTCGCGGGCCAGGAACAGGAATTGCGAGCGATTGGCCGACACCACATCGAGAAAGATGCGTACGGAGGCATCGATGATGCCGCCCATGACGAATTCGTTATGGCGCACCAGGCGAATGGTGGCGCGGAAGGTCTGGCCGACTTCGCTGACCAGCACCAGGCCCAGTTGATCCATATCGGCAAAGTGTCGATAGAAACCGGTGGGAACAATGCCGGCCGTCTTGGCCACTTCGCGCAGGCTCAAGCTGCCAAACCCACGGCCGCACTCCATCAGATGACGAGCAGCGTCCATCAGGGCAAGGCGGGTCTGTTGCTTTTGTTCGGCACGGGGCAGCATGGGCGGGCGGGCTTTGTGGACAAGTACAGCGACGCACTCTAGCAAAACCGCTTGATCGGCGTCGAACTTGGCGGGGTCAGCGGCGAGACAGGTTCTGCAGAAAGTCAAAAGCCCGATCGGCGGATCGGGCTTTTTTCTGGGCCACCACAGGCTCAGCTCTGTGCTTGATGCATTTCTTCCAGGCGGTCGGCACCACCTTCGGCAACGGCATTGCGTTCCAGCAGACGATCAGCACCACCTTCGGCAACACCGTCAGTGTAGGTGCGTTTGTTGGCACGGTCGGAACCACCTTCGGCCACTGCGTTGCGCTCCATCAAACGATCCGCGCCGCCTTCGACCAAACCTTTTTCTTGCAGGCGATTAAAGCCGTTTTCAGCAACAGCGCCTTTGGCGTAGTCGCGGTTCTCTTCTTCTTGCGAACCGCTGCGTGCCAGGGTTTGGCTGGTCTGCACGGCTTGGGCTTTATTTTGTGGGATCGCTTGTTCGGCAGCTGGCAGGGCGAAAGCGCTCGAAGCCAGGACAGATAACAGGACGGTAGCGAGTACTTGGCGTTTCATGATCAGTTGCTCCTTGGGAGGGCGATAAAGTGGGTACGTGGCTAATGCTACTCTCGATAAGTCGATATAAAAGTTCATAAACACAATGGTAATAATCAACAGAATTGATTGTTCTCGCCGAGGGCTCTAGATCGCACCTCTCAAGCACGCGGTTTTGCACCGTGGTGGGTATTTTCGACACGCTGGCGGGTAACATTGGTGCGCCATCGATGGTGGAAACTGTCGATCCGGTCAGGAAAACCAGTTTTTTGCGCGACTTCTCGCCCTTAAAACGCGATCGGGTTAAACCCGTGGGCGGTTTGCCAGTCGTAGTCTTGTAAGCTGTTCTAAAGGCTGTCACCCAGCCGGTCGTATTCAGGAGTTCTGTGCAATGACGCGCACTCGTAAAGTCGTGGTTTGGAGCTGCGCCAGCTTCGTCGTGTTAATCGCTGCGGTAGTGCTGTTTCTAGTGTTTTTTGATTGGAACCGCATCAAACCGCCCCTCAATGCCAAAGTGTCCGAAGAGCTGCATCGCCCGTTTGCCATCAATGGCAACCTTGCCGTGAAGTGGCAGCGCGAGCCCGACGAAGGCGGCTGGCGCGCCTGGGTGCCGTGGCCCCATGTGATTGCCGAAGACCTGACCCTGGGCAACCCCGACTGGTCGAAAAAGCCGCAGATGGTCACCCTCAAAAAAGTGGAGCTGCGCATTTCGCCCCTGGCATTGTTGGCGCAACGGGTGGTTATCCCACGTATCGACCTCACTGAGCCGAGCGCCGAATTGCAGCGCCTGGCCGATGGCCGCGCCAACTGGACCTTCACGTTCGACCCTAAAGACCCCGACGCCGAACCCTCCAATTGGGCGGTGGACATTGGCGCCATCGGGTTCGACAAAGGCCATGTGACGCTTGACGATCAAACCCTCAAAACCCAGCTCGACGTGATCATCGACCTATTGGGCAAACCCATTCCCTTCGGCGAAATCGTCGGCGATGCCGATGCCAAAAAAGCCTTGGAAAAAGGCTCGGCTCCTCAGGACTACGTGTTCGCCCTCAAGGTCAAAGGCCAGTACCACGGCCAGAAGCTCGACGGTGCCGGCAAAATCGGCGGGCTGTTGGCTCTGCAGGACGCAAACAAACCGTTTCCGCTGCAAGCTCAGGTCAAGATCGCCGACACCAGCATCGCCCTGGCCGGCACGCTGACCGACCCTCTTAACCTTGGCGCCCTCGACCTGCGCCTCAAGCTCGCCGGCACCAGCTTGAGCAACCTGTACCCGCTGACCGGCGTGACCTTGCCCGATTCACCGGCGTACGCCACCGACGGTCACCTGATCGCCAAGCTGCATGACGCCAGTGGTGCGTCGTTTCGCTACGAGAACTTCAACGGCAAGATCGGCAACAGTGATATCCACGGCGACCTGGCCTATGTCGCCAGCCAGCCAAGGCCCAAACTCAGCGGTACGCTGGTGTCCAACCAGTTGCTGATGACCGACCTCGCGCCCCTGATCGGCGCCGATTCCAATGCCAAGCAAAAGGCCCGTGGCGGCGACAGCAAGCAGCCGGCGACCAAGGTGCTGCCGGTGGAAGAGTTCCGCACCGAGCGCTGGCGCGACATGGACGCCGATGTGGAATTCACCGGTAAGCGCATCGTGCACAGCGCCGACTTGCCTTTCACCGACCTCTACACGCACCTGGTGCTCAACGATGGCGAACTGAGCCTGGAACCCCTGCGTTTCGGCGTGGCCGGCGGCAAGCTCGATGCGCAGATTCGCCTGAATGGCCGCACCACGCCCATGGAAGGTCGCGCCCGGCTCACCGCGCGCAACTTCAAGCTCAAGCAACTGTTCCCCAGCTTCGAACCGATGAAAACCAGCTTCGGCGAACTCAACGGCGATGCGGATATTTCCGGGCGCGGCAACTCCGTCGCGGCGCTGCTGGGCACCTCCAACGGCGATCTAAAGATGCTGATCAACGACGGCGCCATCAGCCGTGGCCTGATGGAAATCGCCGGCCTCAACGTGGGCAATTACGTGGTGGGGCGCCTGTTCGGCGACAAGGAAGTAAAGATCAACTGCGCGGCGGCGGACTTCGGCGTCAAGAGCGGCCTGGCCACCACGCGGCTGTTCGTGTTCGACACCGAGAACGCGATCATCTATGTCGACGGCACGGCCAACATGGCCACAGAGCAGTTGGACCTGACCATCACCCCTGAGTCCAAAGGCTTTCGCCTGTTCTCCCTGCGCTCGCCGCTGTACGTCAACGGCCCATTTATCAAGCCCAACGCGGGCGTTAAAGCCATTCCCCTGGCCCTGCGCGGTGCAGGCATGGTGGCCCTCGGTGTGATCGCCGGCCCCGCCGCCGGCCTGGTCGCCCTAGTGGCCCCGAGCGGTGACGCGCCGAACCAGTGTGCGCCGTTGTTGCAGCAGATGAAGGAAGGCAAGGCGCCGAAGACGGTGAAGGGTTGACGTGACGCACGTTGAATAAGTGGGAGCAGGCAGGCCCTCTCCCACACAAACAAAAGGGGAGCTGACTGATCAGCTCCCCTTTTGTTTGTGTCGCGGTTTACAGGCTTTCGAGAATATCCGCCATGTCGTCCGCGTGCTCTTCTTCCTGGGCCAGGATGTCTTCGAAGATGCGGCGGGTGGTCGGGTCTTTGTCGCCGATGTATTGGATGATCTCGCGATAGCTGTCTACGGCGATGCGCTCGGCCACCAGGTCTTCGTAGACCATTTCTTTGAGGGTGTTGCCCGCGACGTATTGCGCGTGGGAGTTCTTCGACAGCAGGTCGGGGTTGAACTCAGGTTCACCGCCCAATTGCACGATGCGCTCGGCGAGTTTGTCGGCGTGTTCGGCTTCCTGGGTGGCGTGTTCGAGGAATTCCTGCGCGGCGACGGCGGCTTTGATGCCGCTGGCCATGAAGTAGTGGCGCTTGTAGCGCAGCACGCACACCAGTTCAGTGGCGAGGGAGGCGTTGAGCAGGCGAATGATTTCTTCGCGGTCAGCGTCATAGCCCTCGGTCACGGCACCGTTTTCGACGTTCTGGCGGGCGCGGCTGCGCAGGGTGGCAACGTCGGTCAAGTTTGCTTCAGTCATCTCAATCTCCTGGGGCTAATCCGGGTTACGCCACGCTCTGTCGGCGTGATCGCTCCAAGTTGTGAGTGCTGGGCGAGGCAAAAAGTTTTATCGGATTTGCCGCCGGCGTCATCAGCCGGACTTGCAGTTGGGCTAGGCTGCACGGCATCCAAGTATTTTCGAGGACGTTCGCTTCATGCCGCAGTCGTTAGCCACACGTTATCCGTTGGTACTGGTGCCCGGCATGCTGGGGTTCGTGCGTATTGGGCTGTTCCCCTATTGGTACGGCATCGTCCCAGCCCTGCGCGCGGGTGGGGCGCAAGTCTTCGCGGTGCAGGTGGCGCCGTTGGATTCCAACGAGGTGCGCGGCGAGCAATTGCTGGTGCAGATCGAGCGCATCCGCCGCGAGACCGGCGCAGAGAAGGTCAACCTGATCGGCCATAGCCAGGGCTCGCTCACCGCACGCTATGCAGCGGCCAAACGGCCGGAGTGGGTGGCGTCGGTGACGTCGGTGGCTGGGCCCAATCACGGCTCGGAACTGGCCGACTACTTCCACACCCATTACCCCATCGACAGCGTCAAGGGGCGGCTGGTGAGCGCGTTGTTGCACCTGGTGGCCTGGATAATGGGCCTGCTGGAAACCGGCTATCGCGGCCCGCGCTTCAAGGCGGACTTGCAGGCGTCGCACCAGTCCCTGACCAGTGCCGGTGTGGCGCTGTTCAATCGCCAATACCCCCAGGGGCTGCCCGACACCTGGGGCGGCCAGGGCGCGGCGCAGGTCAACGGCGTGCGTTATTACTCATGGTCCGGCACCTTGCAGCCAGGCAAGACCGACCGCGGACGCAACCTGTTCGATGGCACTCACCGCAGTTGCCGGCTGTTCGCCCGCAGTTTCGTGCGGGAGAAAGGCCAGTGCGATGGCATGGTCGGGCGATGCAGTTCGCACCTGGGGGTGGTGATTGGCGACGACTATGCGCTGGACCACTTCGACATCGTCAATCAGTCCCTGGGCCTGGTGGGCAAGGGCGCCGAGCCGATCCGCCTGTTTGTCGAGCACGCACGACGCTTGAAGGCGGAGGGGGTTTAAGCGGATCGACGCACCGGTGTGGTCCAGCGTTCCGACAGAACCACGCCGCCCAGGGTCAGCAACCCACCCACCAAGTGATACAACGCCAGTTCTTCCTTGAGCACCGCCGCCGCAATGAGTGCGGTGATCAACGGCAGCAGGTTGAAAAACAGCGTGGTGCGGCTCGGCCCGAGGGTTTTGACCGAATGCATCCACGCCAGCGGTGCGAGCATCGACGCCAGCACGCAGGCGTACAGCACCAACGGAATATTCTCCCAGCCCAGGCCGGCCTTTGCGGAGAACAGGTACAGCGGCAACAGCACCACCACCGCCACCAGTATCTGCAAATACAACAACACCAACGGCGGCAGGCGCAGCTGCCATTTTTTCAGCAGCGTGCTGTAGACCGCGTAGGCCAGGGTGGCCACCAGCATCATCGCGTCGCCCAGGTTGACCCCATGTTGCAGCAGGGCGCCGAGGCTGCCGGCCGACACCACCACCGCCACCCCGGCAAAGGACAGCACCGCACCCGTGAGCGCGCCGAAGGTCAGGCGCTGGCCGAGGCTGATAATGGCGGCGGTCAATGCCATCAACGGCATCAGCGACAGAATGATGCCCATATTAGTGGCGCTGGTCAGCGACGCGGCGTAATACGCCAGGCTCTGGTACACCGCCATGCCTAGTACGCCGAGGATGCAGACCTTGCCCAGGTTGGGGCGGATGGTCGGCCAATGAGCGATCACCGGTTTGAGCATGAACGGGGTAAACAGCAGGGCCGCCAGCAGCCAGCGGTAGAAACCGATTTCGGCAGGGAAGATCGAACCCACGGCCAATTTGTTGACCACGGTGTTGCCGGCCCAGATAAAGATGGCCAGCAGGGGATAAGCGTATTGCATGACAGCGCCGCATGGATGAATGAGCGGGGATTATCCTCTCTCAGCGCCGGAAGGTGTAACAAGGATTGACTACACTCTGCACAGGCCGTGCCCTCCGCATGGTAACCGGGAGAAAACTCCATGAAGATGCTGCGTATTCCGTTGTTGATGATGGGCCTGCTGCTGTGTGCCCAGGGCTTTGCCGCCACCGCCCAGCAGACCAAGATGACCACCTGCAACGCCGAAGCCACCACCAAGACGCTCAAGGGCGATGAGCGCAAGGCGTTTATGAAAACCTGCCTGTCGGCCCCGGCCGCCAACGATGCCAAGACGCTGACGCCGCAGCAGCAGAAAATGAAGGATTGCAACGCGTCGGCGAAAACCAAGGCGCTGACCGGTGATGCGCGCAAGACCTTTATGAGTAGCTGCCTCAAGGGCAGTTGAGTAGGCGACTCCTCTTGGGTGAGGGCGACTCATCGACTTGCCCCCGATAACGGTGTATCAGTCAGCTCTTGCGTCCACTGATGCACCGCAATCGGGGGCAAGCCCCTTCCCACGCTTGATCGCACTCGCTTGATTCTCTCAAGGCTGGCAGACTGCCCATCCTTTAACGCCGTTCGTTTTGAGGCTGTATGCCAACGTTTTCTCAGCGTCATATGTTGTTGCTGGCCAGCTACATCATTATTTTTGGCGGATTGCTGCTGGTATTGCCGCTCAAGTTGCTACCCAGCCTGCTGGCCGGTCTGTTGGTCTACGAGCTGGTCAACATGCTCACCCCTCAACTGCAACGGCTGATCGAAGGCCGGCGCGCGCGCTGGCTGGCGGTGGCCTTGCTGGGCACCGTGATCGTCAGCGTGCTGACGCTGATCTTTGCCGGCGCTATTAGCTTCCTGCTCCACGAAGCGGAAAACCCTGGCGCTTCCCTCGACAAGTTCATGGGCGTGGTCGACCGTGCGCGCGGCCAACTGCCGCCCTTCCTCGACGCCTACCTGCCCGCCAGCGCCGCCGAGTTCCGCGTGGCCATCGGCGACTGGCTGAGCAAGCACCTGAGCGAACTGCAACTGGTGGGCAAAGACGCGGCGCACATGTTCGTCACCCTGCTGATCGGCATGGTGCTCGGCGCGATCATTGCCCTGCAACGCATTCCCGACCTGACCAAGCGCAAGCCCCTGGCCGCGGCGCTGTTCGACCGCCTGCACCTGCTGGTCCAGGCGTTTCGCAATATCGTCTTCGCGCAAATCAAAATCGCCGCCCTCAACACCGCCTTCACCGCCGTGTTCCTGGCCGTGGTGCTGCCGCTGTGCGGCATCCACCTGCCGCTGACCAAGACCCTGATCGTGCTGACCTTCCTGCTCGGCCTGTTGCCGGTGATTGGCAACCTGATGTCCAACACCCTGATCACCATCGTCGCGCTGTCGTTGTCGATCTGGGTCGCCGTGGCTGCGTTGGGCTATCTGATCGTGATCCACAAGGTCGAGTACTTCCTCAACGCCCGCATCGTGGGCGGGCAGATCAGTGCCAAGTCGTGGGAATTATTGTTGGCGATGCTGGTGTTCGAAGCGGCATTCGGTTTGCCGGGGGTGGTGGCGGGGCCGATTTACTATGCGTACCTCAAGAGTGAGTTGAAGCTGGGGGGGATGGTTTAAGGCTTGTTTTGCCTGGGCTGACGCCATCGGGGGCAAGCCCCCTCCCACCTTTGAATGCGTTCACAAATCAAAATGTGGGAGGGGGGCTTGCCCCCGATAAACTCACCTCGGTATCCCAGGTGAAATTCAGCAGCCGTAGCGCTTACTCGCCTCAATCGCCAACCCGCTGCCGATACTGCCGAAAATATTCCCTTCCACATGCCGCGCATTCGGCAACATCGCCGCGATGCTGTGGCGCAGTGCCGGGATGCCGCTGGAGCCGCCGGTGAAGAACACGGTGTCTACCTGCGCCACGCTGACCGAGGCATCGTTGAGCAGTTGAGTCACGCTGCCACGTACACGTTCGAGCAGCCCGTCGATGGCTGACTCGAACAAGCTGCGGCTCAGGTCCACGCTCAGGCCACGCTCGATGCGGTCGAGCGGCACATGGCGATTGTCGTCGTGGGTCAGCTGGATCTTGGTTTCTTCCACTTCCATCGCCAGCCAGTGCCCGGCGCGCTGTTCGATCAGCTTGAACAGGCGGTCGATGCCGCCGGTGTCTTCGATGTCGTAGCGCATGCTGCCCAGGGCCAACTGGGATTTTTGCGAGTACACCGAGTTGATGGTGTGCCAGGTCGCCAGGTTCATGTGGTGGCTGGTGGGCATGTAGGCGCCGCTCTTCATGCGGCTGCCGTAGCCGAACAGCGGCATCATGCCGGCCAACGAGAGTTGCTTGTCGAAGTCGGTTCCGCCGATGTGCACGCCGCCGGTGGCGAGGATGTCATCGTGGCGGTTGTCGTTGTGGCGACGCTCCGGTGACAGGCGCACCAGCGAGAAGTCGGACGTACCGCCGCCGATGTCGACGATCAGCACCAGCTCTTCCTTTTCGATGGTGGATTCGTAGTCGAACGCTGCGGCAATCGGTTCGTACTGGAACGAGATGTCTTTGAAACCGATCTTGCGGGCCACATCTACCAGTGTGTTTTCCGCTTCCTGGTCGGCCAGCGGGTCGTCATCGACAAAGAACACCGGGCGCCCCAGCACCACTTCTTCGAATTCGCGGCCGGCGTTGGCTTCGGCGCGGCTTTTGAGCTGGCCGATAAACAGCGCTAGCAGGTCGGTGAACGGCATCGCTGTGCCCAATACGCTGGTGTCGTGCTTGATCAGCTTGGAACCCAGCAGGCTCTTGAGCGAGCGCATCAGCCGGCCTTCGTAGTTTTCCAGGTATTCGTGCAGGGCCAGGCGACCGTAGACCGGGCGACGCTCCTCGAAGTTGAAGAACACCACCGACGGCAGGGTGATTTTGTCGTCCTCCAGCGCAATAAGCGTCTCCTCGCCGGGGCGGATCCAGCCGACGGTGGAGTTGGACGTGCCGAAGTCGATGCCGCAGGCACGGGCTGGGGATGGGTTTTTCATGTCTATCGGGTTCCGGTCGAAAAACGGCCGCGCAGTGTATGCCAGTCCAGAGCCGATGCGTAGGCCGACTATCTGTTAAATCACGCTTGAAAGTCGCCGATTTGCCCCCACATCTGTTGCATACGGCTAGCGCCGATAACACTTTGACGCACCCCCAGGCCATAAGACTCAACAAGTGCAAAGCATCGCACCTTGTGCCCTGGGCTGTGCGATCCCGATGAGAGGATGGTGAACCGCCGATGGATTTCAAAGACTACTACAAGATTCTGGGTGTCGAGCCGACGGCCGATGACAAGGAAATCAAGACCGCCTATCGCAAGCTGGCTCGCAAATATCACCCCGATGTGAGCAAGGAAAAAGACGCCGAAGCCAAGTTCAAGGACGCGTCCGAAGCCTATGAAGCGCTCAAAAGCGCGGATAAGCGCGCCGAATACGACGAGCTGCGCAAGTATGGCCAGCATGGTCAGCCGTTCCAGGGGCCACCGGGCTGGCAGAGCCGTGGCGGCTTTGGTGGCGGCCAGGACGCGGGCGATTTTTCGGACTTCTTCAGTTCGATCTTCGGCTCCCGTGGCGACGCCTTTGGCGGCGGCCAGCGCCGCTCCGCAGCGCGCAAGGGCCAGGACGTGGAGATGCAACTCTCGGTATTCCTTGAGGAGACGCTGTCCACCGAGTCCAAGCAGATCAGCTTCCAGGTGCCGCAATACGACGCCTCGGGCCGGCATGTCAGCAACACCACCAAGAGCCTGAACGTGAAGATCCCCGCCGGCGTCACCGACGGCGAGCGTATCCGCCTCAAGGGGCAGGGTGCGCCCGGCGTGGCCGGAGGGCCCAATGGCGATCTGTACCTGATCATCAAGTTCGCGCCGCACCCCAAGTTCGAAGTGGACGGCGAAAACCTGATCACCCAGTTGCCGCTGGCACCGTGGGAATTGGCGTTGGGCGCGGAAGTCGCGGTGCCGACCTTGACCGGCAGGATCAACCTCAAAGTGCCGGCCGGCAGCCAGAACGGTCAGCGCATGCGCGTCAAGGGTCACGGCTTGATGAACAAGGCTGGGCAGCGCGGGTTCCTCTACGTGCAGCTCAAGGCAGTGATGCCTAAGCAGGCCGACGACGAAACCATCGCGCTGTGGCAGGCGCTGGCCAAGAAGGCCAACTTCAACCCGCGCGAAAACGTCTAAACCCGCCCCGGCGCGGGACCGTCAAAGCGAGCGCGGCAGCACCACGGTAAAGGTGGTGCCGTCCGCCTCGCTGGACGTCACTTCAATGCTGCCCCGATGGGCCAGCACCACTTCCTTGACGATAAACAAACCCAACCCCAGGCTGGTCGACGTGCTGCCCGGTTCCTCGTTGGCGCTGCGCACCAATGGGTCGAACACCGTGCCCAGGGCGGCTTCGGGGATCGGCGGGCCGTAGTTGTGCATGCGCAATTCCACGCTGTCCGCCGTGCCTTTGAGCGTCAAGGTCACCGCCTGGCTGTGGGTGCCGTGCTGCAAGGCGTTGCCGATCAGATTCTGCAGCAGTTGGTCGACGCGGCCACGGTCCCACTGGCCATGGGTGTCGCCGTGGATGATCAGCGCCGGGTTGCATTCCGGGCGACCTGCGCACGCCTCGTCGATGGCCTCGCGCGCGGCGTCCGCCAGGCTCATGGGTTTGGGGTCGATGGGCAGGCTGCTGCCCAAACGGCTGCGTACGAACTCCAGCAGGTCGCTGACCATCGCCCCCATGTGGCGCGCGCCGTTGCGGATATTGCCCAGCAGGCTCAACCCCTGGTTATCCAACTGGGCCTTGCGCAACAGCATCTCGCTCGACATGTTCACTGCCTGCAACGGCGCGCGCAGGTCGTGGCCGAGGATCGCCAGGAAGATGTCCCGCGAGCGCGCCACCTGTTCGGCGTAGGCCGCGGTGGACTCGGCCAGGGCTTCGTCGATGGCTTCATTGAAGCGGATCATGTCTTGCAGGTCTGCCCGTTGCGGGGTCGGCACACTGTCGACCCACAGGCGGATCACGCAGGCGCGCAAATGGCGGAACTCGGAGGTCATCTGCACCAGGTCAAAGCCCACGGTATGGCGCAGCTCGCCATGGCTGGCGGCGGCTTGATCCAGGCTGGGGGTTTTCTCCGGGCCTTCGCCCTTGGCCTTGGCGGCTTGTTCGCTGGCGCTTTGGCGGGTGTTCATGTCACGGGCGGCGGCCAGCAGGATCGAATGGGCGTGGTCGCGCAATTGTGTGCGGTTGAGGGTGTCGGCGGCGGGTGTCAGGGTCTGGGCGAACAGCTCCCATTCATCAACGATCTGCTCGGCGTGTAACACGATGAATTCGGATAAACGCATGGCCAGGTTTCCAGAACGATGAAAGCGCGTGGCGCATCGTAGCGCCATACGCGTGCTTCATTCACTGGCCCCGCAGGTCTGTGCCGATGAACGGTCAGAACAGGAAATAACGCTGCGCCATCGGCAGCACATCCGCTGGTTCGCACCAGAGCAATTGCCCGTCCGCCTTGACCTGATAGGTCTGCGGGTCCACGTCGATCTCCGGCAGGTAATCGTTGTGGACCAGGTCGGTTTTCTGCACATCACGGCAGCCCTTGACCACGCCGATGCGTTTCTTCAAACCCAGCGCTTCGGGCAGACCCTCGTCCAGCGCCGCCTGGCTGATAAACGTCAGGCTGGTGGCGTGCAATGAGCTGCCAAAGCTGGCGAACATCGGGCGGTAGTGCACCGGTTGCGGGGTCGGGATCGAAGCGTTGGCATCGCCCATCAGGCTGGAGGCAATCGCGCCGCCCTTGAGGATCAGCGTCGGTTTGATCCCGAAGAACGCTGGACGCCAGAGCACCAGGTCGGCCCATTTGCCCACTTCGATGGAGCCCACCTCATGGCTGATGCCATGGGTGATCGCCGGGTTGATGGTGTACTTGGCGATGTAGCGTTTGGCGCGGAAATTGTCGTTGCCCGGACCGTCGCCGGGCAGGGCGCCGCGTTGCTTTTTCATTTTGTCGGCGGTTTGCCAGGTGCGCGTGATCACTTCGCCGACGCGGCCCATAGCCTGGCTGTCGGAGCTGATCATCGAGAACGCGCCGAGGTCGTGCAGGATGTCTTCGGCGGCGATGGTTTCGCGGCGGATGCGGCTTTCGGCGAAGGCCACGTCTTCGGCAATGCTGGGGTCTAGGTGATGGCAGACCATCAACATGTCCAGGTGCTCGTCGATGGTGTTGCGGGTGAACGGCCGCGTCGGATTGGTGGAGCTGGGCAGTACGTTGGGGAAGCCGCACGCCTTGATGATGTCCGGCGCGTGGCCGCCGCCGGCGCCCTCGGTGTGGTAGGTATGGATGGTGCGACCCTTGAGCGCGGCGAGGGTGGTTTCGACAAAACCGGACTCGTTGAGGGTGTCGCTGTGGATCGCCACTTGCACGTCGTAGTCGTCCGCCACCGTTAGGCAGTTGTCGATGCTCGCCGGGGTGGTGCCCCAGTCTTCATGCAGCTTCAAACCGATGGCGCCAGCCTTGACCTGTTCGATCAATGGGCCCGGCAGGCTGGCGTTGCCCTTGCCGGTAAAACCGATGTTCATCGGGAACGAATCGCTGGCCTGCAGCATGCGCGCCAGGTGCCACGGCCCCGAGGTGCAGGTGGTGGCGTTGGTGCCGGTGGCCGGGCCGGTACCGCCGCCGATCATAGTGGTGACGCCGCTGGTCAGCGCTTCTTCGATCTGCTGCGGGCAAATGAAATGCACATGGGAGTCGATGCCGCCGGCGGTGAGGATCATGCCTTCGCCGGCGATCACTTCAGTGCTGGCGCCGATGGCCATGGTCACGCCGGGCTGGATATCCGGGTTACCGGCTTTGCCGATGGCGTGGATGCGCCCGTTCTTGAGGCCCACGTCGGCCTTGACGATGCCCCAGTGGTCGATGATCAACGCATTGGTGATCAAGGTGTCGACCACCTCGGCGGCGAGCAACTGGCTCTGGCCCTGGCCATCGCGGATCACCTTGCCGCCACCGAATTTGACCTCTTCGCCGTACACGGTGAAGTCCTGTTCCACTTCGACGAACAGCTCGGTGTCGGCCAGGCGGACCTTGTCGCCGACGGTGGGGCCGTACATATCGGCGTAGGCTTGGCGGCTGATTTTCATGTGTGTGCCCTGAAATATTTGTGTTGAATGTGAAATCGCTATCGGGGGCAAGCTCCCTCCCACCTTTGGAATGCGTTCCCCTGTGGGAGGGGGCTTGCCCACGATGAGGCCCTAAAGGTCGCCCATGATCCGCCCGGCAAACCCGAACACCCGCCGACCGCCGCTCAAATCCACCAGCTCGACCTCACGACTCTGCCCCGGCTCGAACCGCACCGCCGTACCCGCCGGAATATTCAAACGCATGCCACGGCTGGCGGCGCGGTCAAAGGTCAGCGCGTCGTTGGTTTCGAAAAAGTGGTAATGCGAGCCCACCTGGATCGGCCGGTCGCCGCTGTTGGCCACGCTCAGGGTGACGGTACGGCGGCCGACGTTGAGTTCGATCTCGCCGAGCTGGATCTGAAATTCACCAGGAATCATGCAGGTTGCCCCAGGGTCTTGTAGTAGATGGCGGTCGGGCTGTAGCGCCCGTCCGGGCTTTGGCAGTAGTCGGGCAGTTCACCGATCTTGGTGTATCGCAGCGACTGGTAGAAGGCTTCGGCCGGCGAGCCGGCTTCGGTGTCGAGGTACAGCAGGCCACGCCGGTGCTGGCGGGCGGCGAGTTCCAGGGCGTTCATCAATTGCTGGCCGAGGCCGTGGCGGCGGGCGCTGCTGTGCACCAGTAGCTTCTGGACTTCGGCGCGATTGCGGCCGTTGGCTTTCTGGCACAACGCCAACTGCACGCTGGCGATCACTTGCTCGTCGCGCACCACCACCCACAGCAACAGGCTGGCGTCTTGCAGGCTCGCCTGCACGCCGTTGAGGTAACTGCGCGCCTGGGCGTCATCGAAGTCGGCCATGAAACCCACCGACGCACCGTGACTGACCGCGTCCAACAGCAGTTCACTCAAGCCCTGGCGGTAATGGGCGAAACTTTCCGCATTGACGCGACGCATTTGCGCAGCACTCATCGATCTCACTCCTTGGGCGGTTCGGCGCCGGGGTTCAGGGCCAGTTGCATAAAGGTCAGGTCCAGCCAGCGGCCGAACTTGATGCCCACTTGCGGCATTTGCCCGGTGGTGACGAAGCCCAGGCGCTCGTGCAGGCGGATCGAGGCCTGATTGCCACTTTCGATGGCGGCGACCATCACGTACTTGCCGGCGCTGCGCGCTCGTTCGATCAGCACTTGCATCAAGCGTGGGCCAAGGCCCTTGCCACGTTGGTCGTTGCGCACGTACACCGAGTGCTCGACGCTGTAGCGAAAACCTTCGAATGGTCGCCAGTCGCCGAACGAGGAATAGCCCGTCACCTCGTCGTTTTCCACCGCCACCAGGATCGGGTAACCCTGGGCCTGGCGCGCGTTGAACCACGCCAGGCGGTTGGCCAGGTCCACCGGTTGTTCGTTCCAGATCGCCGTGGTGTTGCGCACCGCATCGTTGTAGATATCGCGAATGGCGGGAAGGTCCTTTTCAGTTGCATCACGAATCATGAGCGTGCCTCAGGCAATCGGTTGATGAACGGTGACCAGCTTGGTGCCGTCCGGAAAAGTGGCTTCCACCTGGATATCCGGGATCATCTCCGGGATGCCTTCCATCACTTGTTCACGGCTCAGTAGGGTGGTGCCGTAGTGCATCAGGTCGGCCACCGTGCGGCCATCGCGGGCGCCCTCCATCAAGGCGGCGGAGATGTAGGCGATGGTTTCCGGGTAATTGAGCTTCACCCCACGCGCCAGGCGGCGCTCGGCAACTAAGCCGGCAGTGAAGATCAGCAGTTTGTCTTTTTCCCGTGGGGTCAGGTCCATGGTTCAGTCCGTCGTGAAATACATTCGTAAATACAGTGAAGATTAAATGTGGGAGGGGGCTTGCCCCCGATAGCAGTGGATCAGTGAAAAATGCTCTGCTTGACACGTCACTATCGGGAGCAAGCCCCCTCCCACATTTTTGATCTTCATGTGCTCCAGATTCTCGGTGATACCGCTTCTCGGCCCAATATGGCCGGGCGCAACAGCCGCCACACATCAATCAACCATCCCCGCGCCAGCAGCGCCTCGCTGGCCAGGCAGCGGGCCACCAGCAAGCCGGGTAATTGGGTCAGGTCGCCGCGCACGGTGTGGGGCAGCGCGCGGCAACGTTCCAATAACTCAGGGTCGATATCGCCCGTCACCAGCAACGTGGCGAACACCGGTTGCCCGTCCAGGCCGATGGGCGAATCCAGCAGCCCGTCGCCGCCGACGATGCGTTGGCGTTCATGCCAGAGCGACTTTCCGTCGCGGCGGATATCCAGGTGCGATTGAAAGTGTCCCAGGTCGAAGCGTTCGTCACTGGCCGGGCGGCCCAGCGCAACCACGTCCCAATAGAACAGCCGGGCATCGCCGTGCAGGTCGATGCGCGTGGTGAGTTCGGCTTGGGCCGCACTGAACACGATGGTTTCCTGGGGCAGCCACTCCAGCGTGGCGCCGGCCTCCACCGTCAGCGCCAGTTGTTGAAAAGCCGGGCTGCTGGCGCGGTACCACTTGGCCGCGCCGGGGCTGGTCAGTTGTGCCCAGGCGCCCTCGGCGACGTGGGCGCTGATGTCCAAGCGGTCGCCGCCGGCAATACCGCCCGGTGGATGCACAATGATGTGCTGGCACACCTCGGGGCCTTCGGCATACAGATGCTTTTGCACGCGCAGCGGGCCGACGTGGCGGCGCATCACCGGGCGCGTGGTGTCGCCGAAGCGCGCGTAGCCTAGCTCCAGCGCGGCGTGCCAGCTGGGGGTGAACAGGGCAGGGGAAACGGGCAGGTTCATAACGGCGTGCTTTTCGTGAGGTCGCAACAGATTAGATGGTTACCAGGCCGCGCACACCTTCGCTTTCCATATTTTCACCACGGCCTTGCTGGACGATTTCCCCACGTGACATCACCAGGTACTGGTCGGCCAGCTCGGCGGCAAAGTCGTAGAACTGCTCCACCAGCAGGATCGCCATATCGCCCCGGGCCGCGAGTTTTTTGATCACCGCGCCGATCTCCTTGATCACCGACGGCTGGATGCCCTCGGTGGGTTCATCGAGGATCAACAGGCGTGGGCGACTGGCCAGGGCGCGGCCGATTGCCAATTGCTGCTGCTGACCGCCGGACAAGTCACCGCCACGACGATGCTTCATTTGCAGCAACACCGGGAACAGTTCATAGATAAACGCGGGCACTTCCTTGGCCTCGGCGCCGGGGAATCGCGACAGGCCCATCAGCAGGTTTTCTTCCACCGTCAGCCGCCCGAAAATCTCCCGGCCCTGAGGCACATAGGCGATCCCGGCGTGTACGCGCTGATGGGGCTTGAACCCGGTGATCGGCTTGCCCTCCCAATTCACTGCGCCTTCTTTGGCCGGCAGCAAACCCATCAGGCATTTGAGCAGGGTGGTCTTGCCCACGCCGTTACGGCCGAGCAGGCAGGTCACTTCGCCGATTTTTACGTCGAATGAGAGCCCGCGCAGGATATGGCTACCGCCGTAATACTGGTGCAGTTTGTCGACTTGCAGCATGTTCAATTCTCCCCAATGATCGTTCCCATGCTCCGCGTGGGAATGATCAACGAACTCCGTTAGTTGGCGTTAAGCGGCAAGCTTCAAGCTGCAAGTTAGAGCGGACGGATGCCTGCTTTGCTTTAACTTGCCGCTTGAAGCTTTAGGCTCGAAGCTGGCCGATGTATCACCGTCCCAAATACACCTCGATCACCCGCTCATCGGCCTGCACCTGCTCCAGCGATCCTTCGGCCAGCACGCTGCCCTGGTGCAACACCGTCACATGGTCGGCAATCGCGCCGACAAAGCCCATGTCGTGTTCCACCACCATCAGCGAATGCTTGCCCGCCAGGCCCTTGAACAGTTCGGCGGTGAATTCGGTTTCGGCGTCGGTCATGCCGGCCACCGGTTCGTCCAGCAACAGCAACTGCGGGTCTTGCATCAACAGCATGCCGATTTCCAGGAATTGCTTTTGGCCGTGGGACAGCAACCCGGCCGGGCGATGCACCGAAGCGCTGAGGCGGATGGTGTCGAGCACTTCATCGATACGATCCTTTTGTTCGCCGCTCAGGCGCGCACGCAGGCTGGCCCATACCGACTTGTCGGTCTTTCGCGCCAGCTCCAGGTTTTCGAACACGCTGAGAGCTTCGAACACCGTGGGTTTCTGGAACTTGCGACCGATGCCGGCCTGGGCGATCTGCACTTCGCTCAGGCTGGTCAGGTCCAGGGTTTCGCCGAACCAGGCATTGCCGTGGCTGGGGCGGGTTTTGCCGGTAATCACGTCCATCAGCGTGGTTTTGCCCGCGCCGTTGGGGCCGATGATGCAGCGCAGTTCGCCGACGCCGATGTACAGGTTCAAGTCGTTGAGCGCCTTGAAACCATCGAAGCTCACGCTGATATCTTCCAGGGTCAGGATGGTGCCATGGCGGGTGTTCAGGCCCTTGCCGGCCACCTGGCCCAGGCCGATGGCGTCGCGGCCGCTGCCCGCATCGAGAATAGGTTCAAGCATCACATTCCTCATTTCTTCAGCAGCCCGATCACGCCCTTGGGCAGGTACAGGGTGACGATGATGAACAGCGCCCCGAGGAAGAACAGCCAGTATTCCGGGAAGGCCACGGTGAACCAGCTCTTCATGCCATTGACCACCCCGGCACCCAGCAGCGGGCCGATCAGCGTGCCGCGCCCGCCCAGGGCCACCCACACGGCGGCTTCGATAGAGTTGGTCGGCGACATTTCGCTGGGGTTGATGATGCCCACCTGCGGCACATACAGCGCCCCGGCCAGGCCGCACAGCACCGCGCTCAACACCCACACGAACAGCTTGAAACCGCGTGGGTCGTAGCCGCAGAACATCAGGCGGTTCTCGGCGTCGCGCAGGGCGGTCAGCACCCGGCCGAACTTGCTGCGCGCCAGGCGCCAGCCGATGAACAGACTCGCCACCAGCAACAGCACCGTGGCCAGGAACAACACCGCCCGCGTGCCCGGCTCGGTGATGCCGAAGCCGAGGATGCTGCGAAAGTTGGTGAAGCCGTTGTTGCCGCCAAAGCCGGTCTCGTTGCGAAAGAACAGCAGCATGCCGGCAAAGGTCAGGGCCTGGGTCATGATAGAGAAATACACGCCCTTGATTCGCGAGCGAAAGGCAAAGAACCCGAACACCAGGGCCAGCAACCCCGGCGCCAGCACTACCAGGCACAAGGCCCAGAGGAAGTGATCGGTGCCGGCCCAATACCAGGGTAATTCGGTCCACGATAAAAAGGTCATAAACGCCGGCAGCTCACTGCCGGCAGCCTGGCGCATCAGGTACATGCCCATCGCGTAACCGCCCAGGGCAAAGAACAAACCGTGGCCGAGGGACAGCATCCCGGCGTAACCCCACACCAAGTCCAAGGCCAGGGCGACGATGGCATAGCACAGGATTTTGCCCACCAGGGTCAGGGTGTAGGCCGATACGTGCAAGGCGTTGTCCACCGGCAACAGCGACAGCAATGGCAACGCCAGCAGCAGCGCCAGGATCACCGCGCCCACGGCGATGGTCACCTTGGGGCCGGCCTTTTGCGTGGCCGTGAGCATCAATGGCTGGTTCATCAGTCGATCACCCGTCCTTTCAGTGCGAAGAGTCCTTGCGGGCGTTTCTGGATAAACAGAATGATCAGCGCGAGGATCAGGATCTTGCCCAGCACCGCGCCGATCTGCGGTTCCAGAATCTTGTTGGCGATGCCCAGGCCGAAGGCGGCCATGACGCTACCGGCCAGTTGGCCGACGCCGCCGAGTACAACCACCAGGAACGAGTCGATGATGTAGCTCTGGCCCAGGTCCGGGCCGACGTTGCCGATCTGGCTGAGTGCGACACCGCCCAGGCCGGCGATGCCGGAACCCAGGCCGAACGCGAGCATATCCACACGCCCGGTGGGCACGCCGCAGCAAGCGGCCATGTTGCGGTTCTGGGTCACGGCACGCACGTTGAGCCCCAGGCGCGTCTTGTTCAACAGCAGCCAGGTCAACACCACCACGCACAGCGCGAAGGCGATGATCACGATGCGGTTGTACGGCAACACCAGGTTGGGCAGTATTTGAATACCACCGGACAGCCATGCCGGGTTGGACACTTCGACGTTCTGCGCACCGAACACCAGGCGCACCAGTTGGATCAGCATCAGGCTGATGCCCCAGGTGGCCAGCAGGGTTTCCAGCGGTCGACCGTACAGGTGACGAATCACCGTGCGTTCCAGCGCCATGCCGATGGCGGCTGTCACAAAGAAGGCCACCGGCAACGCGATCAAGGGGTAGAACTCGATGGCCGCGGGCACGTAGCGCTGCATCAACAACTGCACCACATAGGTGGAATAGGCGCCGAGCATCAGCATCTCGCCGTGGGCCATATTGATCACGCCGAGCAGGCCGAAGGTGATCGCCAGGCCGAGGGCGGCCAGCAGCAGGATCGAGCCCAGGGACATACCGCTGAACGCCTGACCGAGGATTTCACCCAGCATCAGTTTGCGTTTGACTTGGGCCAGGCTGGTTTCGGCGGCGGTATGCACGGCGGCGTCGGTTTCCACGCCCGGCGCCAGCAGCGCTTCCAGGCGCGTGCGCGCCAGCGGGTCGCCGGTGCTGCCTAGCAGGCGCACGGCGGCCAGGCGTATCGCCGGGTCGGCGTCGACCAGTTGCAGGTTGGCCAGGGCCAGGCTGAGGGCGGTGTGAACGTCCTCATTGGTCTCGGCGGCGACCTGCTGGTCGAGGAATTTCAATTGCGCCGGTTGGGCGCTTTTTTGCAGGGTTTGCGCAGCCGCCAGACGCACTTTGGGGTCGGCGGCCAGCAGTTGTTGGCTGGCCTGTACGTTATCGATCAAGCCGCGTAGACGATTGTTCAAACGCACGGTCTTGGTTTCACCATTGACGGTGAGTTGGCCCTGTTGCAGGGCGTCCACCAGCTCGATGCGCGCAGGGTCGGGGTTGGCGGCCCAGTCCTGCAACAGCTTGGCCTGTTGCGTCGGGTTGGCGGCCAGGAAGTCTTCGGCATCGCCGGCGTGTACCACCAAAGGCAGCAACAGCAAGGCTGTGACGATGAAACGGTGCAGGGCAGTGGGCATACAAAATGTCCTGATCGTGTGGGAGGGGGCAAGCCCGCTCCCACAGTTGGCCTGTGGTGGGGCTTAGTTGCTCTTCACCGCATAGTCCGGCTTTTTGTCATTGCCTGGGATGTATGGGCTCCACGGCTGCGCCCGGATCGGCTCCTGGGTCTGCCATACCACCGAGAACTGCCCGTCGGCCTGGATCTCGCCGATCATCACCGGCTTGTGCAGGTGGTGGTTGGTCTTGTCCATGGTCAGGGTAAAGCCCGACGGCGCGGCGAAGGTCTGGCCGCCCAGCGCTTCACGCACTTTGTCGACGTCGGTGGACTTGGCTTTCTCCGCCGCCTGCGCCCACATATGGATACCCACGTAGGTGGCTTCCATCGGATCGTTGGTCACGGCTTTGTCGGCGCCCGGCAGGTTGTGTTTCTTCGCGTAGGCTTTCCAGTCGGCGACGAATTTCTGGTTCACCGGGTTCTCCACCGACTGGAAGTAGTTCCAGGCGGCGAGGTTGCCCACCAACGGCTTGGTGTCGATGCCGCGCAGTTCTTCTTCGCCCACCGAGAACGCCACTACCGGCACTTCGGTCGCTTTGAGGCCCTGGTTGGCCAGTTCTTTGTAGAACGGCACGTTGGAGTCGCCGTTGACGGTGGAGATCACGGCAGTCTTGCCGCCGGCCGAGAACTTCTTGATGTTGGCGACAATGGTCTGGTAATCGGCATGGCCGAACGGGGTGTAGACCTCTTCGATGTCTTTATCCGCTACGCCTTTGGAATGCAGGAACGAGCGTAGGATTTTGTTGGTGGTGCGCGGGTACACGTAGTCGGTGCCGAGCAGGAAGAAACGCTTGGCGCTGCCGCCTTCCTCGCTCATCAGGTATTCAACGGCCGGGATCGCCTGCTGGTTCGGCGCGGCACCGGTGTAGAACACGTTAGGTGACATCTCTTCGCCTTCGTACTGCACCGGGTAGAACAGCAGACCGTTGAGTTCTTCGAACACCGGCAATACGGATTTGCGCGACACCGAAGTCCAGCAGCCGAACACCACGGCGACTTTGTCCTGGGTCAGCAACTGCCGACCTTTTTCAGCGAACAGCGGCCAGTTCGACGCCGGGTCAACCACCACAGGCTCCAACATTTTTCCGTTCACACCACCCTTGGCGTTGATCTCGTCGATGGTCATCAACGCCATGTCCTTAAGCGACGTTTCGGAGATAGCCATGGTCCCGGACAGCGAGTGCAGGATGCCGACCTTGATGGTCTCAGCGGCCTGGACGGTCCACGTCATGCCCATGGCGGCAATGGATGCCGAAAGAGTGAAAGCCTTGATCAAGCTGCGACGCTTCATGGTGCGATCTCCGAGTACCCAAGTGTTGTTGTTGGACAGATACTCCGGTGATTGCAAGGGCTGTGCCTGCTTGCCCTAACGAGTGAATACGGCGCTCACACCGCGCTGGCGGCCAGGCTCTGCACCGAATCGGCGCCTGAACCTGGCCGTGGTGCGGGGCCGGCACTGCACTGGTGCGTTGGCCCCGGCTTGTGTCATGGGCGCGCCGATTGGCCTTGCCCGAACCACCGCGACAGCAGCAGGCGATCCAGCACCCACACCGCAATCAACGAGGCGCCCACCAAGGGGAAGATGATCGCCAGCGCCAGCATGATGGCCATCGCGGTTTTCCACTTCGGCAGGTCATGGCGCAATGGCGGCACCCCGAGCCCGCCCTGGGGCCGGCGCTTCCACCAGATCACCACGCCGCTGACCGCGCTGAGCAGGATCATCAGGCAGATCAGCAACACGAGCAGTTGGTTGACCCAGCCGAACATCTTGCCTTCGTGCAGCATCACGCCGGTCTCGGTGGCCCGCGCGACCAGGTTGTAGTGCGCCCAGCGCACGTCGGCCAGGACCTTGCCGGTGTACTGGTCCACATGCAGGGTCGCGTCGTTGCGCGGGTCGTCGGCGAACACGGCGATGGTGAATACGCCGTCGGCGGTGGTGGGGAAGGTGATGCTGTAGCCGGGCTCGACCTTGCGCGCGGTGGCCAGGTCGACCACCTGTTGCAGGTGCACGGTCGGCGCAGCCGGGCCCGAATGCATGGCGCCGTGATTCATGTGTTCGGCATGGTCGCCGGACATCGGCATCGGCGTGTTTTCCATGGCCCAGGGCACGGTCTGTTGCGTCGCGGTGTTGAGTGCCCGCGCTTGCTGATCGGATTGCGGCACGTCGTTCCACATCGCTGCGGGGAAGCGGTTCCAGAGCTCGGCGTATTGCTTGCCCCAGAAGCCGGTCCACGTCATGCCGCTGAGCAGCATCACCAGCAGAAACGCCGCGCCCCAGAAGCCCACCACCGCGTGCAGATCGCGCCAGAACAGCCGCCCGCGACTGCCGAGACGTGGCCACAGCACCCCGGCTGAAGACTTGCCGCGCGGCCACCACAGGTACAGGCCGGACACCACCAGCATCACGCCCCAACCGGCGGCGAGTTCTACCAAGCGATCGCCGGTGGTGCCGATCATCAATTCACCATGCAGCGCGCGGGCGATGGCTTGCAGATTGTATTGGGCGTCCTGCTCGCCGAGCACGGTGCCGCGATAGGGGTCGACAAACACCGTCACTTCGCGGCCATCGTTGTGCATCACAAACTGTGCGCTGCTGGTGGCGGTGGCCGGCGGTAGGTATTTGCTGATCTTGCCCAGGGGAAAGGCCGCCTGGGCCCGTTGCAGTTGCTCGTCGGCACTCAGCGCGTGTTCGGCGCTTTGCACCGTGAGCAGGTCGCCGTACATCAGCGGATCGAGCTGGGGTTTGAACAGGTAGATGATGCCGGTCAGGGCCAGCAGCACCATAAAGGGGGCGACAAACAGGCCGGCGTAGAAATGCCAGCGCCAGGCCAGGTTGTAGAAGGAAACTTTTTGAGTGCTCATCAGAGGCTCCGCAAGGCTTTGGTTTTTTTGTTTCAGATGTACCGCCATCGGGGGCAAGCCCCCTCCCACATTGGGTGCGCATTTCAAAATGTGGGAGGGGCTTGCCCCCAATGCTTTTAGAAGCTCATGTCCACCTTGGTCCAGAGCGTGCGCCCCGGCTCCTTGAGGGCTTGCGGATCGCTCGCCGGGTAGCCGAACCCGGCGTTGCCGGCCAGGTTCAAGTGCTCGGCGTAGGCCTTGCCGAACAGGTTGTCGACGCCGGTGCTGACTTTGAAGTTTTTATTGATGCGATAAGCCCCGTTCAGCGAGAACACGCCAAACCCGCCGCTCTTGTCATAGTCCTTGCCGACCACATTGCCTTTGTTCTGGTCGATGCGGTTTTGCGCCGCGACTACCCGCCACAGGGCTCCGGCGCTCCAGTTATCCTCGCTGTACGTCAGGCTCAGGCGGGTATCCAGCGGCGGCATTTGCGGCAGGGCCTTGCCGTCGCTGCTGTTCTTGCCCCAGGCGTAGGCCAGGGTCGCATCGGCTTTCCAGTGCTGGGTCAATTTGTAAGCTGCGCCCAGTTCGCCGCCCATGATGCGTGCGTCCACATTGCGTGCCTGGGAGGTGGTGCCCATCATGCCGGGCTTGTAATCGAACAGGATAAAGTCGCGCACCTGGCCGACGTAGCCCGACGCCCAGGCTTCGAGCGTGTCGGTTTTGTACTGCGCGCCGACGTCGAGCTGGGTGGTTTTCTCCGGCTTCACACCTTCGAATGCATTCACCGAACCGACCGCGCCGGTGTTGGGCGAAAACAGCTCCCAGTAATCCGGGAAACGCTGCGAATGGCCGAGCCCGGCGTAGACAGTCGTGGGGCTGTCCGCCAGGTCGTGCTCATAGCGCATAAAGCCCGACGGCAAAGTGTCGGCACGGGTCTCATCGGCAGTGGGGTTGGCGCGTTTGCTCATGCCCGAGCCGGTGGTCTGGCGAAAGTCCTTGGCCGAGGCGCGGTCCAGGCGCGCGCCGCTGACCAGGCGATCACGGTCGGCGGCGTACCAGGTGAGTTCGCCAAACACGCCGTAGTTGTGGAAGTCGGCGTCCTTGTCGCGCGGCAGATTTTTGTAGGTGTCGATGCCCATGCTGCTGCGTTGGCGGTGTTCGTTGGTCTGGGCGTCCAGGCCGCCGATCAACTGCACGTCGGCCCAGCGCCAAGTGGCCTTGATGCGGGCGCCGAGGGTGCGTCGGTCGACGTTGGAGGCCATGGGCCCGGCCATCATCCCGGTGCCCGACGGCGTGCGCAGGCTGTAGTTGTCCATCACATGGTCGGCGTAGTTGTAGTAAACCTGGGCTTCGACCTTATCCAGCACCTCGCCGATATTCGACTTTTCGAAGCGCAGCCCCAGGCTCTCGCGCAGAAACTGCGAGCCGTCCATGCCGCGCCCGGCGTAGCGCGCTTCGCCGTCGCCACGGCCAGCGGTGAGTTCCAGCAAGGTGTCGGCGTCGGGGGTGAAACCCACCGCAACGTCACCGTTCCACTTGTCATAGCGCGAGGCGACCGTGTCGTTATTGCCGTCCTTGTAGTCATCGGCGTGGGCCTGGTTGCCGATCACTCGCACGTAGCCCAGCGGCCCGCCGGCGGCGGCATCGATGACCTTGTCGAAGCGCCCGTTGGAGCCGGCCAGCACACTGGCGTTGAGACGCGTGCCGAGTTCGCCGAAGTGCTCAGGCTCCCGGTCGAACAGGATCGTGCCGGCCGAGGCGCCCGGGCCCCAGAGTACGGTTTGCGGGCCTTTGATCACGGTGAGGGTGTCGTAGGTTTCCGGTGAGATGTACGAGGTAGGCGCATCCATACGGCCGGGGCAGGCACCGAGCATCATGCTGCCGTTGGTAAGGATATTCAGGCGCGAACCGAACATGCCGCGCAGCACCGGGTCGCCATTGGTGCCGCCGTTGCGTACCAGGGCGAAGCCGGGGATGGTCTTGAGGTAGTCGCCGCCATCACTGGCGGGCACCGGTTGACGGGGATCCTTGGGGTTGGTGACCACGGTCAGCGGCGAGCTGGGGGCGATTGCGGTGATCACCGTGGGGCTCAATTCATGTTCGTCGGCGTGGGCCATCGGAACCAGCAGTGCGCCGCACAGAACGGCGAACACGGGGGTGCTTCCCAAACGGGAGTCAGCAGAAAACCTGGACATGACAAATTCCATCAATCAATCGTAAACAACACGGCCAGCAGCCTGCGGCTGTCTGTCTAAAGTCGGCCGGGGTGAAGTAACGGGTTTGAGTGTTTACGTTGCGATGGGCGGCGCACGGCTGCGGGCGCCGGGGAAGATGCTCTGCCGGGCATGGCCCAGGCGCGTGGCGGGGGTGAGGGCGTTGGCCGGCGGTGGGGCGCCGACGGCCACGAAGGACGCGTTGCCGGGCAGGGCCGGGCAACTGAACAGCAGCTCGCAGTAGCCGCACTTGGCCCACAGCGCGTGGTGCTCGCTAGGGGCCTTGGGATGATGGGCGTCGCCGTGGTCAGCCGGCATCTCCATGGGCATTGCCATGGACATACCGGCGTGATGATCCATCGGCATCGCTTGGGAAATCAGCGGACCGATAAAGATCATCAGCATGGCGAACAGGCTGATCCAACTGCCGCGCGTTACACGGCGGCGGGGAGACAACCTGGCGCGAGGGGCGCCCATCGAGCTTCAGCCTATTGCGGGTGCTGGTGCTCGTGACCGGCCATGGGCGGCATTTTCTGCACTGACACTTGCACCTCGACCTTGCCGGCCTTTTCGAAGGTCAGGGTCAGCGGGAACTGTTTGCCATCGGCCAGCAGGCTGCGGTCTTTGAGGCCCAGCAACATCACATGGTAGGCCATGGGCGCGAACGTCAGATCGCCTTTGGCCGGCACGGCCACGTTGGGCACCTCTTGCATTTTCATCAGGGCGCCTTGCATGACGTGCTCGTGCAACTGCGCCTCTTGCGCCACTGGCGTCTCGGCGCTGAGCAGGCGGTCCGGTGTTTCTGCGGTGTTATGCACCACGAAATACGCCGCGACGGTGGGCGCATTGGGTGGCAACTCCTGGGACCAGGGATTGCTGACCAGCAGGTCGCCGGCCTTGTAGTCTTGAGCATTGGCAGCACTGAACACCGGCAGCAGCAACGCGGCCAGAAGCAGGGAAGATTTGAGCATGGCAGTTCTCCAGAACGGTTCTAAACGCAGTTCACTTGCGAAAAAGACTAGACCGATGGAGAGGCGCGGGGGTTGAGGCTCGGCCATTGCTGGCGCGGGGTGGGGTTCTGCAATGAAGGCGGCGATAGGCTTTGTAGCGGCTCGAAGCGCGTCACATACAACTGCGGCATATGCCCCGGCAATGCCACCAACGACGGTGAGCCCGAGCAACACCAGCAATGCTGCATGGTGGAATGATCGTCCGGCTGCGGTGCCGGAATCTCCAGTTTGCCCAGTTCGATAGTTTTGAGGCTGGCGCCATTGGATGAACAGAAACTACCCCACAGCAGTTGCTGCACAGGGTCCTTGGACTGCTGCATCGCCCCGGCCAGCGGCATGGCAAACGCGTTGAACAGCACTGCAAAGCAGGCGATCCAGACGATTGCAAAGCGTTGACGGGCCATGGCGGACAATCCGTAGGGTTAAAGGATCAGGCCGGTATTTAGCCTGATCGGCGGGGATAAGTAAAAAGCGGCGGTGTGGTTTGGTGTCGCAGTGCTATCAGATCACTGTGGCGTGCAGCTTGAGGCCCAACGCTTTCATGACTTTCATGATAGTCGCGAACTCGGGATTGCCACTGCTGGAGAGGGCTTTGTACAGACTTTCTCTGCCGAGGCCGGCGTCGCGGGCTACTTGGGTCATGCCTTGGGCGCGGGCGATGTTATTGAGCGCCGAACGAATCAGCACGCCGTCGCCCGCATCTTCTTCGAAGCATGCCTCAAGATATTCGGCCATATCTTCGGGCGTTCTTAGGTGCTCTGCCACATCGAAGTCAGTGAATTCATTCATGAATTACTCCTTTTTCTCAAAGTCTTCTGCAATTTGTTTAGCACGCTGAATGTCACGTTTCTGCGTTGATTTGTCGCCTCCGATCAACAGCAGATAAACCACCTCGCCTCTGCGAGTGAAATAAACCCTGTAGCCAGGGCCATAGTGGATGCGCATTTCAAAAACGCCATTTCCGAGCGCTTCGCAATCTCCAAAGTTGCCCCATTGCGCGTTATCCAACCTCGCCAGTACGCGTGCTCGCGCGGGTTTACTGCGTAACGAATCAAGCCATTCTTGAAAGTGTTTTGACTTCTTAAATTGAATCATCTTGGATCGTATTCCTTGGGATACAAGGTGGCAAGATGCGACGCGCTGCAAAAGCAGTGCATCCCCCTCGCGGGCGCTGACGCAAAACCGCGAAACGGGAGGTTAGGGCGGGGGCTTTTGGCTGAGCCAGCCAGCTGGCTCGGAAGTGTCTGTAGGTTGATTCTGCGTTTAAGGCGGGGTAAAAATCGGCGACCGCTCGGGTGGTATCGGCGTCTGTTCACCGTAGCCGATGGCATCAGCACCGAAGACCTGCAAGACAACCTCAGCGAAGCACTCGCCTCGGCCAATGCGCTGAGTAGCGATTGCTCGGCTGCCGGGCAGGCGATAGCCACAAGCCGCTAACGCCACAACAAACAAGGTGGGAGGGGGCAGCCCCCTCCCACATTAGGTTTATTAGGTTTGTGGTGCTCCACGAGTGTGTATTGCCTGTAGCAGCGCTGACACTGCTGTGAATTCTCGGTCCACCGCCGCCAACAATGGCCGCTTCAACACCAGCACTGGCAGCCCGCGTTCCCGCGCCACTTCCAGCTTCGGCTCGGTGGCGGTACTGCCGCTGTTCTTGCTGATCAGTACATCGATCCCACGCCGTTCAAACAGCGCGCGTTCATCTTCGAGCAGAAACGGCCCGCGTGCGCCAATCACTTCACAGCGATCATTGCCGGGGTACACATCCAATGCGCGCAGTGTCCAGAATTGCTCGGCGGGGATTTCGTCGAGGTGCTGCAACGGTTCGCGGCCCAAGGTGAAGAGCGGGCGCTTGAAGGGTTTCAGGGCTTCGATCAGCTCGGCCCAGTCACTCACTTCGCGCCAGTCATCTCCGGCCTGCGGCTGCCACACCGGACGGCGCAGGGCCCAGCAAGGGATGCCACTCAACCGCGCAGCTTCGGCGGCGTTACGGCTGATCTGCGCCGCATAGGGATGGGTCGCGTCGAGGATCAGGCTGATTCCTTCATCCCGGACAAACTGCGCCAGGCCCTCAGCGCCGCCATAACCTCCGACACGCACTTGGCAACTGAGATCGGTCGGCACACGCCCCACCCCCGCCAAACTGTAGATGTGCTGCGCGCCCAATGTGCGGGCAATGGCGAGGGCCTCGGTCACACCCCCCAGCAGCAGAATCCTGTTCATAGTGGCTTGATCACTTCGAGCAAAGTGATCGGCAGCGCCTGGCGCCAGGTATCGAAGTCGCCCAACGGCTGGGCCTGGGCCACATGGATGCGCGTCAGTTCGCCGCCGTACTGGGCGCGCCAGTTCATCAGGGTTATTTCGCTTTGCAGGGTGACGGCGTTGGCGACCAGCCGGCCGCCGGGGCGTAGGTGTTGCCAGCAGGTATCGAGTACGCCGTCGCGGGTGACGCCGCCGCCGATGAAGATCGCGTCCGGGGCTTCAAGGCCTTGCAACGCATCCGGCGCTTTGCCGCGTATCAGCTGCAGGCCGGGTACGCCAAGGGCGTCGCGGTTATGTTCGATCAGGGTTTGGCGGCCTTCATCGGCCTCGATCGCCAGCGCGCGGCAGCTGGGGTGGGCGCGCATCCATTCGATGCCGATGGAGCCGCTGCCCGCGCCCACATCCCACAGCAGTTCGCCGGGCATGGGGGCGAGGCGGGCGAGGGTCATGGCGCGCACGTCGCGCTTGGTCAGTTGGCCGTCGTGCTGGAACGCCGAATCGGGCAACCCCGCCAGGCGCGACAGGCGCGGCGCCGTGGCATCCGCCACACAGTCGATGGCAACCAGGTTCAAATCGGCCACGCATGTGTGTTGCCAGGCCTGCGCCAACCCATCGATGCGTTGTTCCTGCGCCCCGCCCAGGTGTTCGAACACGCTAAACCGGCTAGGTCCAAAGCCTGACTCAGCCAATAGCGAGGCGATCAAGGCAGGGCTGCGACCGTCATTGCTCAACACCAACAACCGCACGCCGCTGGCCAGATGCGCGTTAAGCGCCGCCAACGGGCGCGCCACCACGGAGAGCGTCACTACGTCCTGCAACGGCCAGCCCAACCGCGCCGCCGCCAACGACACCGACGACGGCGCCGGCAAGATCAGCAACTCCTGTGCGGCCACTTGCCGCGCCAGGCTGGCCCCTACGCCGTAGAACATCGGGTCGCCGCTGGCCAGCACGCACACAGGCTCACCGCGCCGCGCCAACACCGGCTCCAGGGAAAACGGGCTCGGCCATAATTGCCGCTCGCCCCGAATACACATCGGCAACAGATCCAACTGGCGTTGCCCGCCGATAATCCGTGAGGCGCGCAACAGGGCGTGCCGGGCGTTCCTGCCCAGGCCCTTGAAGCCGTCTTCACCGATGCCTACTACCGTCAGCCAGGGCGACATAGGGATTCCTTGAACGACATCCGACGGGCAGGCTTTTCATGCCGCCGGACAAAGCAGGCATAATACCGCGCCTTTGCCCATGAACCGGTAGCCCCGTGAAGCCAACGCCCGCTGTGAATACCTTGCGCCCCTCGGCTTGTCCGGGGTTGCTGCGTATTGTCCAAGCGCTGGATGGCGGCATCTGCCGGATCAAATTGGCCGGCGGTTCCATCACCGCCGCCCAGGCCCACGCGGTGGCGGACGCCGCCCAAGCCTATGCCGGTGGGGTGATCGAGGCGACCAATCGCGCCAATCTGCAGATTCGCGGCATCGGCGCCGAGCAGGACGCGTTGATTGCCCTGCTGCTCGCCGCCGATCTTGGGCCGAATAACCCCGCCGGCGATGACGTGCGCAACCTGATGCTCAGCCCCAGCGCCGGCATTGACCCACAGATGCTGTTCGACACCCGCCCGCTGGCCGAGCAGATTCTCGCCACCTTGCAAAACCATTCGCGGTTTCACCAACTGTCGGCCAAGTTCGCGATCCAGTTGGATGGCGGCGAGGCCCTGGCGATGCTCGACCATCACCATGACGTGTGGCTATCGGCGTTTGTGCGCGATGGCAAGACATTGCTGGCGTTCGGCCTGGCCGGCTGCCCAGGCCAGGATGCCCCCGTGGCGGCGGTGCCGCTGGAGCAGGGCCATACGCTGGTGGTGGCAGTGCTGGAAGCTTTTCTCGACCTGGCGACCCCCGAGCAAACCCGCATGCGCCATCTGGATGTGGATAACCTCATGCGCCGCCTGAGTCTGCCGCTGCTGTCGGTGGAGGGCTTCAAACGCCCGGCCACTGGCGCGTTGCTGCACATCGGAAGTTATCCACAAGAGCAAAAGAATCAGTTCTATGTCGCGGCAGGTGCGCCGCTGGGCCGCCTGGACTCGATGATGCTCAAGGGCGCCGCGCAACTGGCCTGCGAGTACGGCGATGGGACGTTGCGCCTGACCCCTTGGCAGGGCGTGTTGCTGCCCAATATCGAGCGTCCGGTCGCGGTGACCCAGCGCTTGGCGCAGTTGGGCTTCCTGTGTGCAATCGACGATCCCCTCGCGCGCATGATCGCCTGCACCGGTTCCAGCGGCTGCGGCAAAGCCCTGGCCGATACCAAAGCTGACGCTGTGCAACTGGCCGCGCTGCAACCCGGCATAGAGGTGCATCTGTCCGGCTGCCCGCGCTCCTGCGCTGCGGCGCACACCGCGCCGGTTACCTTGCTGGCGGTGAGCCCCGGTCACTACGACGTCTATTTTCGCGATGCAGCCCAGCCCGGTTTTGGCCGGCTGCAGGCGCGCATCCTTTCTATTGAAGCGACGGGCACCTTGCTGCGTGCCCGCCCACGGAGCAACACCGATGATTGATTACATCCGCGACGGTCAGGAGATCTATCGCAACTCCTTCGCCATTATTCGCGCGGAAGCCAACTTGGCCCGTATCCCGGCTGATTTGGAAAAACTCGCGGTGCGCGTGATTCATGCCTGCGGCATGGTCGAGGCCATCGACGGCTTGCAGTTTTCCGACGGCGCAGGCAAGGCCGGGCGCGATGCACTGGCCGCCGGTGCGCCGATCCTGTGCGACGCGCGCATGGTCTCCGAGGGCGTGACCCGTGCGCGCCTGCCGGCCAACAACCCCGTGATCTGCACCCTGCGCGACGACAGCGTGCCGGAACTGGCGCGGGAGTTGGGCAACACCCGTTCCGCCGCCGCCCTGGAACTGTGGCGCCCACACTTGGAGGGCAGCGTGGTGGTGATCGGCAACGCGCCGACGGCGCTGTTCTATCTGCTGGAGATGCTCGATGCCGGCGCACCGAAACCGGCGTTGATCCTGGGCTTTCCGGTGGGGTTTGTCGGTGCCGCCGAATCCAAGGCGATGCTGGCCGCCGACAGCCGTGGCGTGCCATTCGTTATCATGCAAGGTCGCCTGGGCGGCAGCGCCATGGCCGCCGCAGCGGTGAATGCGCTCGCCACGGAGGTTGAATAATGTCGGCGCGCGGACGCTTGATCGGCCTGGGCGTGGGCCCCGGCGATCCTGAACTGATTACCGTCAAGGCGCTGCGCCTGCTGCGTGAGTCGCCGGTGGTGGCGTACTTCGTGGCCAAGGGCAAGAAGGGTAACGCCTTCGGCATCATCGAAGACCATCTGGTGCCACAGCAGACCCTGATGCCGCTGGTGTACCCGGTGACCACCGAAGCGCTGCCGGCACCGCTGTCCTACGAGCAGGTGATCAGCGATTTCTACGACACCGCCAGCGTCGATGTGGCCGCGCACCTGGATGCCGGCCGCGACGTGGCGGTGATCTGCGAAGGCGACCCGTTCTTCTACGGCTCCTATATGTACCTGCACGACCGTCTGGCCGAGCGCTACGAAGCGCAGGTCATCCCTGGCGTGTGCTCAATGCTCGGCGGCGCCTCGGTGCTCGGCGCGCCACTGGTGTATCGCAACCAGAGCCTGTCGGTGCTTTCGGGTGTATTGCCCCATGACGACCTCAAGCGCCGCCTGGCGGACGCTGACGCGGCGGTGATCATGAAGCTGGGGCGCAATTTCCCCAAGGTGCGCCAGGTGCTCGAAGAACTCGGCCTGGCCGAACGCGCGCTGTATGTGGAACGCGCGACCATGGCCAACCAGAAGATTGTGCCGCTGGATCAAGTGGAACCGATGTCGTCGCCATATTTTTCACTGATCATCGTGCCCGGTGAACGGTGGCAAGGATGATGCGCCCGGCGATTGTCATCCTGGGCCAAGGCAGCTTGGCCACGGCGCGCAAGATCCAGCAGGTTTACCCTGGCGCGCTGATCCACGGCCTGGCGGGGCGTATTGAGGGTGCGGACACCCTCTACAACGAGTTCGGCACCACCCTGCGCCAGCTCTATCAACAGGGCACGCCGTTGATTGCGTTGTGCGCGGCCGGCATCGTGATTCGCACCCTGGCGCCGTTGCTGCTGGAAAAAGGCGAAGAGCCTGCGGTACTCGCGGTGGCCGAAGACGGCAGCGCTGTGGTGCCGTTGCTGGGGGGGCTGGGTGGGGTCAACGTCATGGCCCGCGAGATCGCGGCTGCGTTGAACGTGGCGGCGGCAATCACCACCAGTGGTGAACTGCGTTTCGGCACTTGCCTGCTCAACCCTCCGAGTGGTTATGAGTTGGCCGATCTGGAGTTGGGCAAGCGTTTTGTCTCCGACCTGCTGGCCGGTGAAAGCGTGCGCATCGAAGGCGCGGCGCCGTGGCTGGAACAGGCCAATCTGCCCCAGGATCAACAGGCCCGCCTGGCGATTCATGTGGGCAGTGCCGAGCGCAAACCTGCGGCCAATGAATTGCTGATCTATCCGAAAACCGTGTGTGTGACCTGTGCTCCGGGCCCGTACTTGGCCGAACGCGTGCGCAGCGCTTTGGGAGAAGCCGGTATTGCTGTGCAATCCCTGGCCTGCCTGCTGGCCAGCCACACGCAGATGGCCGACTCTTCGCTGCACGAAGCCGCGCTGGCGCTGGGCGTGCCGCTGCGGTTTGCCGATGTGCAGCCCGGCGCGCAGTTGCTGATCGATGTTGCCGAGCAACCATTGGATGTGTCCCAGCTGGGCCGCGCCCGTGGCCGCCTCGCTGTGATTGGCCTGGGCCCCGGCGCCGCCGAGTTGATGGTGCCGGCGGTGAAAGCCGAACTGGCGCGCTGCACCGATGTACTGGGTTATGAAACCTATGTGCGCATGGCCGGCCCATTCCGTGACGATCAGGTACAGCATTGCACCGACAACCGCGAAGAAATGCAGCGCGCGCGCCATGCTTTCGAACTGGCCGCCCAGGGTCGTTCGGTGGTGGTGGTGTCGTCCGGCGACCCGGGTGTGTTCGCCATGGCGGCGGCGGTGATCGAGGCGTTGCACGAGTCCGACGACCCGGCGTGGCATCAGGTCGAGCTGGAAGTCCTGCCAGGCGTCTCGGCGTCCCTGGCCACTGCCGCTCAGGCCGGCGCGCCGTTGGGGCATGACTTCTGCGTGATGTCGCTGTCGGACAACCTCAAGCCCTGGTCGATCATCGAAAAACGCCTGGACCTCGCGTCCCAGGCCGACCTGGCCCTGGCGTTCTACAACCCGATTTCGCGTTCGCGCCCGTGGCAACTGGGTCGTGCCCTGGAAATCGTCGCGCTGCATCGCACGCCGCAAACGCCGGTGGTGCTGGGCCGCGACATTGGCCGCCCCGGCCAGACGCTGCGCGTAACCACCCTGGGTCAACTCACCCCGGACCAGGTGGACATGCGCACCATGGTGCTGATCGGCTCGTCTACCACCTGCACATTCCCGCGGGCCGATGGCGGTACATGGGTCTATACACCGCGTTGGTACGGCGAAAAACCCGGCGCCTGAGGCTGCACGAAAGCTCCGATAAACCCTGGGCGATCACCGGGTGTTTTCGGAGCTTTTTTCTTTTTTGCACAAGGAAAACTGGAAGGCCCGGCGATGTGCCCCGCAATTGCTGGGCAGCGTTTCGCACGGCGTGGCGGCGAGCGTTGTTTGTCGTGTGGAAACCCCGCTGGGCGCTGGACTAGGGTGAAGGCAAGCCCCATGTTGGGGTGCTTGTGGAGAACTGGAAAATGGAGCGACATCACAAACGGATCAACAACGTAAAACGGCGCAAATTGATCGCCGCCTACAAACTGCCGGGAGCGCCCGGGGCGCACGCCACGTTGCCGCTGGACACCGATGAAGACAGCAACGCCGCGGTGGTCAACAACAGTGTCATGTCGTTTGCCGAGGGCCTGTCCGGGCTGAACCGCGAATACATCCGTAAAAGCTATCTGCTGGCCAGCAGTTACGTGAGCGATGTGTTGAAAGTCCAACGCGGCAGCGAGGCGTGGTACGACGAATTTATCAAGGTAATGATCAGTCTGGGCTGGCTACCGGTGCGCAGTCGGTTCGAGCGCGTCTCCAGCGTCGGCAAGGGCCTGACGGTGCAACTGGCGGCGTTGAATATGATTGCGACGTTGCTGGCCTCGACGTCATTGAGCGGGCCGTTGCTGGCTACGCTGCCCAAGCTGGCGGCGGATGCGCTGGAGGCGCTGAAGCAGCAGCCGACGTCTTTCGAACTGTTCAAACGCAACAGCGCCGTGCACCAGGGCGGTGATTTCGGCCTGGCGTCCTGCGCCGAATCCGACGGTGAATTGACGATGGTGCTGGTGACCTACAGCACCCAGGGCGTGAGTAAACAGGTGGGGTTGCCATTCCTGGAGTGGGATAGCTCCTCGTTCGAGGCCTTCAGCGGGCAAACCTGCCTGGTGCTCAATACCTCGGTGGTCAACGAAAAAACCATCCAGCTGATGCGCGAGAGCGCCGGAGACAAAGTACAGCTGGCAATCGCGAAATACCGGATTTAGGGCACCAGATAGCCGCGCACGCCCGTAAAAATAATCTGCGCGGCAAGGGCGCAAACAAACAAGCCCATCAACCGACTGACAATCTGCAAGCCCTGGTCACCCAAAATGCGTTCGATGCGGTTGGACAAGTACAGCACCACACCCACCGTGAAGCTGGCCAGGGCGATGCTGAGGATGGCCATGATTTTGTCATCCCAGTGCGGCTGGCTGACCCCCATTACCAGCAACGCACCGATGGTGCCGGGGCCGACGGTGAGGGGGATGGTCAGCGGCACGATGGTTACGTCCTGCTGCACGTTATCGGTCTGCACGGCCGACTTACCCTGAGCCATGCCCAGGGCAGAGATGAACAGCACACTGCCGGCGCCGATGCGGAATGCGTCCACGGTGATGCCGAACACACTGAAAATCAACCGGCCGAACAGGTAGAGCAACACACTGGAAACCAGCGTTGCCAAGGCCACTTTCCAGGCCAGGCGGCGTCGTTCTTTGCTGGAATAGCCGCGAGTCAGGCTGATAAAGCAGGACAGCACGAAGAACGGGCTGTAGAGCACCAGCATCTTCAGGTAAACGCTGAATAACACATGGAGCATGGAGGAGGCTCGCGGCAGGAGAAGTGGGGAGAGTCTATCAGGCGCCAGGGATCAAATGTGGGAGGGGCATTACAGCTCAAGAGGGGGCGTGTTCGGGTCGTTGCTGACGCTGTGCTACCCAAAATTCAACCAATTCGCGCAACTGCGACAATTCCACCGGCTTGGCCATATGCCCGTCCATGCCGGCTTGGCGTGCGCGTTCTTTATGTTCCGAGAGAATGTGCGCGGTGAGCGCGACCACCGGCGTGCGGATACGTTGGTGGCTGACTTCCCAGGCGCGCAGTTGTTGGGTGGCCGAAAAACCGTCGAGGATTGGCATCTCGCAGTCCATCAACACCAGGTCATAACGCTGGGCTTTCATGGCCTCCAGCGCTTCTTCGCCGTTGCTGGCGGTGTCCGGATCGAGATTGAGTTTTCCGAGCATGCCGCGGATGACTTTGGTGGAAATGCTGTTGTCTTCGGCCACCAGAATGCGGAAATCGCTGGGCACGGTGACAGCTTCCGGCGTCGTCAGGACCGGGCGCGGCGTGGCGCTGCCTTTGCTGCGTTGGGTCAGTTCGTCGGCCAGGGTGGTCTTGAGGGTGTAGCCGGCCACCGGCTTGGCCAGGATGCGCTTGATCCCGCAGTTACGCGCGATGATCTTGCTCGGCGCGTTGCTGATACCGGTGAGCATGATCAACAGAATATCGTGGTTCAGGCTGGGGTCTTCCTTGATCTTCGCCGCCAGCTGCATGCCCGTCATGCCTGGCATGTTCTGGTCCAGCAGCACCACGTCGAAGTAGTCGCGCAGGTGCGCCTTGGTACGCAGCAGTGCCAGGGCCTCCTTGCCAGAAGGCGCGGCACTGACGTTCAGGCCCCAGGCCGAGCATTGCTGCACCAGCACTTTGCGGCAGGTGTCGTTGTCGTCCACCACCAGCACGCGGGCGCCTTTGAGCGGACCGTCGAGGTCGGACGTCGGGTGTTCCAGGCGCTCCGGGTCCAGCGGCAGGGTCAGCCATAGGGTGCTGCCCTGATGGCTGCCGCTCTTGATGCCGAATTCGCCGTTCATCAACAGGATCAGCTGGCGCGCGATTACCAACCCCAGGTGGCCACTCAAACGGGTGGCCGACAGGAAATTCTTACTGTGCAGTTCGCTATGCAGCAGGGCATCGCGCTCGGCGGCTTCCATCGGGATGCCGCTGTCTTGCACGGCGATGCGCAGGCGCGGTTTGGTGCTGCGATCGTCCAAGGCCACCACGATCAGCACTTCGCCTTCGTCGGTTTTCTGCAGGGCGTTTTCCAACAGGCTCAACAGCGCCTGGCGCAGGCGTGTCGGGTCGCCGCTGATAACGCGCGGCACCTGGGGCTGGATAAAGCTGATCAGTTCGACATTCTGCTGCTCGGCCTTGGCGCGGAAGATACTCAGGCAGTCCTCGATCAGCGCATTGAGGTCGAACTGCACATCGTCCAATTCGATCTGCCCGGATTCGAGTTTGGAGATGTCGAGAATCTCGTTGATCAGCGTGAGCAGTTCGTTACCGGCGCTGTGGATGGTCTGCACATAGTCCCGTTGCTTCACCGACAGCGGAGTGCCCAGCAGCAGTTCGGTCATGCCCAGCACGCCGTTCATGGGGGTGCGGATTTCGTGGCTGATTTTTGCCAGGAACTCGGCCTTGGCGGCGATCTCGGCATTGCTGGCGGCCAGGTCGCGGCTGAGGCTGAAGCGTGCCTCGACAATCGCGCGCTGGCGCTCGCCCAGGGCCAGGCTCATCAACAGGCCACTCAGGCAAATGAATGCCAGCAGCGTCACGATCAGGCCCTGGGGCGAGACCATCGTCAGGCCCAGCAGCGCCGGCAGAATGATCAGAGTGCCGATATTGAAGACCACCATCCCCGCCACGAACAGTCGCGCTGGACGGTAGCCTTTCTGCCAGTGATACGCTGAAACGAACAACATGCTCAGCCCTGCCAACGCCACCAGCGCGTAGGTGATGATGTTCAGGGGCAGGGTGTTGACGAACAACAACAGCAGACCGCACAGCACGATGAGCAGGATGTCGGCCATCAGCAGCTTGTTCAGTACATGGGGGCCGAGCGGCATAAAGAAGCGATAGGCAAACATCAGCCCGCACGGTGCGGTCAGCAGCAGGGCCAGGTACGCGCCGGGGGTCTGCACTGCGTGCCAGTTGGGCAGCCACGGGCCGACCAGGTTAAGCAGCAGCGCCAGGCTGAGCATCAACAGGGCCTCGCAGGCGGCCAGCCATAGGCTGCTGCGCGAGCGGTGGTAGGCGAAGCGTGTGAGGTTATGCAGGATCAGCATCAGCAGGCAGCCGAACAGCAGGCCGTAGATCAGCGTCTGCGTCTGGTTGGCGGCGGCAAGTACGGCCGGTTCCAGAGTGATATAGGGGCGCAGCTCGTGTTCCGAGACCAGCCGCACGTAGACCTCAAGGACGTTCTGACTTTGCGGCAGCGGTAGCATGAAGTCGCTGCTGGGCAGCGGGCGTTCCGTCTGGGCCTGGCGGGTGCCGGTGCTTTGTTGCTCTACCAGGGTGTCACCATCGAGCACGTACAGGTTCAGGTGGGACAGGTCCGGGGCGAAGATGCGCAGCACTTGCTCGTGCTTGCCGGGTTGCAACTTGAAACGTACCCACAACGCACCGTCCGGCTCCGCGGCGGTAATACGGTCCAGTTCGATGGGGCTGAATTGATTGGTGTAACGCGAGGAGCGGATGTCGCTCAGTTGCAGGTCAGCCTGTTCATCAAGCAATACTGCCCAGCCACTGCCTTGCGCGGCGGCCTGGGCCGGGAGCAAGCAGAGCAGCGTCAGCAGACTGACAGTGAAACCTATGGCGATCCTGAGCCAGCGCACGGCGAAATCCCTTCGTAGGTTGATGCACGGGTTAACTATGCGCGGGGTGGCGGGTATACGGCAAGGGCCTTGAGCCCTTGCCTAACCGAACGGATAGCTACTGACAATGCTAGCGATGTTCGAGATTTACTGGCTCTCACCACGCTCGCGGGCAATGGCGCGATAGCCAATGTCCTTACGGTAGAAACAGCCCTTCCAGTCGATTGCCGCGGCCAGTTTGTACGCTTGCTGCTGCGCGGCGTCGACACTGGCGCCCATGGCGGTTGCGCACAGCACGCGGCCGCCGGCGGTGACGACCTGGCCGTCCTTGAGCGCAGTGCCCGCATGGAACACCTTGCCTTCCAGCTTAGCCGCCGCTTCCAGGCCCTCAATCACGTCGCCCTTGGCGTAGTCGGCAGGGTAGCCGCCGGCTGCCAGCACAATGCCGACGCTCGGACGTGGGTCCCACTGTGCTTCAACCTTGTCCAAGGCCTGGGCCAGGGCGGCTTCCACCAGCAGCACCAGGCTCGATTGCAGGCGCAGCATCACCGGTTGGGTTTCCGGATCGCCGAAGCGGCAGTTGAACTCGATGACTTTCGGATTGCCGGCTTTGTCGATCATCAGACCGGCGTAGAGGAAACCGGTGTACACGTTGCCTTCGTCGGCCATGCCGCGCACGGTCGGCCAGATCACCTGATCCATCACACGCTGGTGCACGTCGCTGGTCACCACAGGCGCCGGGGAGTAGGCGCCCATGCCACCAGTGTTCGGGCCAGTGTCGCCGTCGCCGACGCGCTTGTGGTCTTGGCTGGTGGCCATTGGCAGCACGTTCTTGCCGTCGACCATCACGATGAAGCTGGCTTCTTCGCCGTCGAGGAATTCTTCGATGACGACACGCGAGCCCGCATCGCCGAAGGCGTTGCCGGCGAGCATGTCGCGTACGGCGTCTTCGGCTTCCGGCAGGGTCATCGCTACGATCACGCCTTTACCGGCGGCCAGGCCGTCGGCCTTGATCACGATTGGCGCGCCTTTTTCACGCAGGTAAGCCAGGGCCGGCTCGATCTCGGTGAAGTTCTGGTAATCGGCGGTCGGGATCTTGTGGCGGGCGAGGAAATCCTTGGTAAAGGCTTTCGAGCCTTCCAATTGCGCAGCACCGGCGGTGGGGCCGAAGCAATCCAGGCCACGGCTGCGGAACAGGTCCACCACACCGGCCACCAGCGGTACTTCCGGGCCGACGATGGTCAGGGAAACGTTTTTCTCGGCGAAATCGGCCAGTTGCTCAAGGGCCAGCACGTCGATGGCAACGTTCTGGCATTTGGCTTCAATGGCGGTGCCGGCATTGCCGGGTGCTACGAAAACTGTCTGGACGCGAGGGTCCTGGGCAACTTTCCAGGCCAGGGCGTGTTCACGGCCGCCGCTGCCAATGATCAAAACATTCATGTCAAAACCTCAAATTCTGTAGGCGCCGCTGGAGCGCTTTATGTGGAAGGTGGCAAGCCCCTCCCACATTCCGATCGAGTCGGCTTAGTGGCGGAAGTGACGCATGCCAGTGAAGACCATGGCAATGCCAGCTTCGTCGGCCGCGGCAATCACTTCGGCGTCGCGCATCGAGCCGCCTGGCTGGATCACGGCGGTCACACCGGCCTTGGCGGCGTTGTCCAGGCCGTCACGGAACGGGAAGAACGCGTCGGACGCCATTACCGAACCGGCCACCTGCAACCCGGCGTGCTCGGCCTTGATCGCGGCGATACGCGCCGAGTTCACGCGGCTCATCTGGCCGGCGCCGACGCCGATGGTCTGGCGGTTCTTGGCGTAGACGATGGCGTTGGATTTAACGTACTTGGCCACTTTCCAGGCGAAGATCAGGTCGTGGATTTCCTGTTCGGTCGGCGCCCGCTGGGTCACCACTTTCAGGTCGTCGGCGCTGATCATGCCGATATCGCGGCTCTGCACCAGCAGGCCGCCGTTGACGCGCTTGTAGTCCCAGGCCGCGGCGCGGTCGGCCGACCACTCGCCGCAGGCCAGCAGGCGCACATTGGCCTTGGCTGCGACGATGGCGCGGGCTTCTTCGCTCACGGATGGGGCGATGATCACTTCAACGAATTGACGATCGACGATGGCCTTGGCGGTCTCGGCGTCCAGTTCGCGGTTGAAGGCGATGATGCCGCCGAACGCCGACTCGGTGTCGGTGGCGTAGGCCAGTTCGTAGGCCTGGCGAATGCCGCCTTCGGCGTCCGGGCTGACGGCCACGCCGCACGGGTTGGCGTGCTTGACGATCACGCAGGCCGGCTTGACGAAGCTCTTGACGCATTCCAGCGCAGCGTCGGTGTCGGCCACGTTGTTGTAGGACAGCTCTTTGCCTTGCAGCTGGGTCGCGGTGGCGATGCCCACTTCGGCAGGCTTGGCTTCCACGTAGAACGCCGCGCTCTGGTGCGGGTTCTCGCCGTAGCGCATTTCCTGGGCCTTGATGAACTGGCTGTTGAAGGTGCGCGGGAACTGGCTGCGGCCTTCGGTGCTGAGGGTTTCGGCGGCTTGATTAACGGTGCCCATGTAGTTGGCGATCATGCCGTCGTAGGCGGCGGTGTGTTCGAACGCCTTGAGCATCAGGTCGAAACGCTGAGCGTAGGTCAGGCCACCGGCCTTGAGGTTTTCCAACACGCTGGCGTAGTCGCTGGCATTGACCACAATGGCCACGTCTTTGTGGTTCTTGGCCGCCGAGCGGACCATGGTCGGGCCGCCGATGTCGATGTTTTCGATGGCGGTCGGCAGGTCACAGCCGGGTTTGTTGATGGTGGCTTCGAATGGGTAGAGGTTGACGGCCACCAGGTCGATCGGCTTGATGCCGTGCTCGTTCATGATCGCGTCGTCGGTGCCGCGACGGCCGAGGATGCCGCCGTGGATTTTCGGGTGCAGGGTCTTGACCCGACCGTCCATCATTTCTGCGAAACCGGTGTAGTCCGCGACTTCTACTGCGGCCACGCCGTTGTCCTGCAGCAGTTTGAAGGTCCCGCCCGTGGAGAGGATTTCCACGCCCAGAGCTTCCAGCTCACGGGCAAATTCGAGGATCCCGGTCTTGTCGGAGACACTGATCAAGGCGCGGCGGATCGGCAGGCGGGTGGTCTGGTCGGTCATTTCAATTTCCATCAAAAGCAAAGGAGTCAGCAAAAAAGGCGACCGGTTTTACGCGGGCGCCTTTCTGGTTGGATTGAATGCTTACAGCAAATCGTACTGCTTGAGCTTCTTGCGCAGGGTCCCACGGTTGAGGCCCAGCAGCTCACTGGCTTTGGTCTGGTTGCCCTTGACGTAGTTCATCACGCTTTCGAGCAAGGGCGCCTCGACTTCGGAGAGCACCAGGTTGTACACGTCAGTGACGGAAGCGCCCTCAAGATGGGCGAAATAATTGTGCAGCGCCTTCTCGACACTCCCGCGAAGGGTCTGACCTTCTTCGCTCGGTGTGTTGAGGTGCTGTTTCAAATTGACGTTGTCGCTCACGGGTGCTGTTCCACTCACTAAAGTCTCGGTCATCATCGTCATGCGGCCACCCCCTCTCCGTCCCCTGTCACCAGGCTCTTGTAACGTCCGGCGAAGAACTCACGAACGTTGGCGCACTGTGCTTCCGTATCATCCAAACGATTGAAGTGGGCGCGAAACTCCTTGGCGCCCGGCAAGGTTGCGAGATACCAGCCCACATGCTTACGAGCAATGCGTACTCCCATGACGTCTCCATAGAAGGCGTGCAGGGCGGCCAGATGCTCTAGCAGAATACGTTCCACCTCGACCAGCTCCGGCGCCGGCAAGGTTTCGCCGGTGCGCAGGAAGTGCTCGATCTCACGAAAAATCCACGGCCGCCCCTGGGCAGCACGGCCAATCAACAGGCCATCGGCACCGGTCGCGTGGAGTACGCGCCGGGCTTTCTCGGCGGAGTCGATATCGCCATTGGCAAAGACCGGCATCGACACCGCCTGCTTTATCGCGGCGATGGTGTCGTACTCGGCTTCACCGGTGTAAAGGTCGGCGCGGGTGCGGCCATGCACCGCCAGCGCTGTAATACCTGCCTGTTCGGCGATCTTCGCCACCGTCAGACCATTCTTGTTGTCCCGGTCCCAGCCGGTGCGAATCTTCAGGGTTACCGGCACATCGACTGCGGCGACAACGGCCTGCAGGATCTCGGCAACCAACTGCTCATCTTTCAACAGCGCTGAACCGGCGGCCTTGTTGCAGACCTTCTTGGCCGGGCAGCCCATGTTGATATCGATAATCTGCGCACCCAGCTCCACGTTGGCTCGGGCCGCATCCGCCAGCATCTGCGCATCTCCACCGGCGATCTGCACCGAGCGGGGCTCGGGATCACCTTCGTGAATCATGCGCATCCGCGACTTGCGGGTGTTCCACAAACTCATGTCGCTGGTGACCATTTCCGAGACTACTAGGCCGGCGCCCAATCGTTTGCACAGCTGACGAAAGGGCTGGTCGGTGACGCCCGCCATGGGGGCGAGAATCAAGCCGTTCTGCAATGTGTATGGGCCGATGCGTACCGCCGACATAGGACTTCCCTGTTGTGGGGCCGGATCATTAGAGTTCGAAAAAGGGTTGGCATGATACCCGCTCTCGATGACTGGATAAAGGCTGAATTGGATAAAATCTGAACAGTTATTTCTTTATCGCCGTCGGTTTGGTTGAGCGGCGCGCAGTCAATATTCCACCGTCAGGTTTCGGTGGCTGAGTCGTTTCACTCAGGGGAGTGGAAGCTCAGGCTGTAATTCACGGCTCTGTTACCCGGATCGAGGATATCCAGGGAAATATGGATTGGGGTCTGCGATGGCATTTCGCTAACGCCGGCCAGCTCGCCGCTGAGGTATTCGCTCGGTTTGAACCGACGACTGGCAATCAAGCCGCCGTTGAGATCGGCGAAACGCAGCTCCAGCAGTGGGAAGGGCTGGGAGAAAGTCGCACGGTTGTAGATGATTGCGTCCACCACCAGCGCCCCGGCGAACTCAGGGTGGCTGCGCACCACCAGGTTGCTGCTCTTGATATGGGCGATATCGACCCGTGACGGTACCGTGCAGCCCAGTGTGGGGCACAACTGCTGGAACCACGGACGGTAGGCGTCCTGGCGGGCCAGGTCGTCGAATTGATAGGCGATGTACTGGCCCGCCAGGCCGGCTGCGGCGAGAAGCACCAGCAATAGCCAGATCAGGCGGCGGCCCAGCCCTGAAGGGCGTTTTTGTGCGTAGAGGTGCAGCGGGTCGTCTTCCAGGTCCTGAAGCACGTCGTCATGGACGCTGGCCGCAGGGCGCGCACGCTTGCGGCGCGGCTGAGGGTGTTCTTCGGGCTCCGGCGTGGGGGCCTCATCGTGTACTGGAGTGACCGGGGGATCGAATGCGTCGGTGTCGCGTATCGGCCGCAACGGCGGCTCATCCTCGATCTCGTCGGTGTGGAACGACATTGACGGTTCGGTGCGCTGACGTGTCGCAGCGCCTGGGGTCGCTTCGGGTTCGTCTTCGTCGGCTTGGACACGTTCTTCAGCAGGTTCGCTGAACAGGCTGGCGGCCCACTTTTCCTCTTCGGCCTTGACCGTGTCGCGGCTGGCGCTGAGGGGTTCTTCCTTCTGCCGACGATCGCCGGGTTGGCGACGGTCTGCGCTCACCGATGCGGCGGGCTGAGTGGGGCGGCGTTCCAGCTTGGCCAGTTCTTCGTCCAGGTCCAAGTGGTCCAGGTCCAGCTCTTCGGCGCTCCATTGCTTCTGGCTGATCGCGCGCGGCGCCTCGGGCAAGGCCTCGGCGGCTGTCGGCGGCTCGGTCGTCGGCGCAGGCGCAGGCGCATGGGCCGCGCGTTGCTCCAGTAACTGGCGAGCCGCGTTGAACACTTGCAGGCACGAGCCGCAACGAACCACGCCGCGGGCCACGCTCAATTGAGCATGGTTGACGCGAAAACGAGTCTGGCAATGTGGGCACTGGGTGACGAAACTGTCGGTCATGCGGCCATCCGATTCAGGCAAGCGCTCATTCTAGCGCCGACGACCGCTGATGCGTACCCAGCCATCGCGGTTAGCGATCGGGTCCAGGTCGAAGTCCTGGGCATAAGCGGCGGCGACTTCATCGCCCTGTTCGGCGAGGATCCCCGACAGCGCCAGGCGCCCGCCGGTCTTGACCAGGCTCGACAGCTGCGGCGCCAGGGACACCAGCGGCCCGGCGAGGATATTGGCCACCAGCACATCGGCCTGCACCTGGGGCAAATCCTGTGGTAGGTAAAGCGGGAATTTGCCTTCAGGAATGTTGTTGCGCCCGGCGTTATCGCGCGACGCGTCCAAGGCCTGTACATCGATATCGGTGCCGACGGCTTCCTTGGCACCCAGCAGCAGAGCGGCAATTGCCAGAATCCCCGAGCCGCAGCCGAAGTCCAGTACGTGGCTGTCGCGCAGGTCCTGACCGTCGAGCCATTCCAGGCACAGGGCGGTGGTGGGGTGGGTGCCGGTGCCGAACGCCAGGCCCGGGTCGAGCAGCAGGTTCACCGCGTCCGGCTCCGGTGCCGCGTGCCAGCTCGGCACGATCCACAGGCGCTGGCCGAAACGCATGGGCTGGAAGTTGTCCATCCAACTGCGCTCCCAGTCCTGGTCTTCGATCACTTCGCTGTGATGTTCCGGCAGCGGGCTGCCGGTGAGCAGTTCCAGGTGGGCCAGTACGCTGGCGGCTTCGGTGCCGCCCTCGAACAGGGCCAGCAAGTGGGTGTGGGACCACAGTGGGGTGGTGTTCAGTTCGGGTTCGAAGATCGGCTGGTCTTCGGCGTCCATAAAGGTCACCGACACGGCGCCCACTTCGAGGAACGCGTCTTCGTAGGTTTCGGCTTGCTCTGGGCTGATGGCGAGACGGACTTGCAGCCAAGGCATGGCGGGCACCTTTGAAAATAATGAGTGTGCGACGACGGGGTCGCGAAAGCGCGCAAGTTTACGCGAGCGGCGGGCAGAAGACGACACTACTGACTGCACGCCGGTCAAATGTGGGAGGGGGCTTGCCCCCGATAGCGGTGGACCAGTTAGAGAGACTCAGACTGACACACTGCAGTCGGGGGCAAGCCCCCTCCCGCATTTGGGTTGTGTACATTTTCACAATAGAGGGCCCACAAACAACAAAACCGCCCGAAGGCGGTTTTGTTGGGTGGAGCACTTACTGGTCGGCCAGTTTGTGTTCCAGGTAGTGAATGTTCACACCACCTTCGCAGAAGCCTTCATCGCGGACCAGTTCCCGGTGCAGCGGAACGTTGGTCTTGATGCCGTCGACCACGATTTCGTCCAGAGCGTTGCGCATACGGGCCATGGCCTCGTCGCGGGTGGCGCCCCAGGTGATCAGCTTGCCGATCAGCGAGTCGTAGTTGGACGGAACCTTGTAGCCGCTGTACAGGTGCGAATCGACGCGAACGCCGTTGCCGCCCGGAGCATGGAAGTGCTTGACCAGGCCTGGGCTCGGCATAAAGGTTTTAGGGTCTTCGGCGTTGATTCGGCACTCTAGGGAGTGGCCATGAATCTTCACGTCAGCCTGGGTGAACGACAGCACGTTGCCGGCGGCGATGCTCAGCATCTCCTTGACGATGTCGATACCGGTGACCATCTCCGAAACCGGATGCTCCACCTGCACGCGAGTGTTCATCTCGATGAAGTAGAAACGACCGTTCTCGTAGAGGAACTCGAAGGTACCGGCGCCACGGTAGTTGATGTCGATGCACGCCTTGACGCAGCGCGCCAGAACTTCCTGGCGAGCGGTTTCGTCCAGGCCCGGAGCCGGCGCTTCTTCCAACACCTTCTGGTGACGGCGTTGCAGCGAGCAGTCACGGTCGCCGAGGTGGATGGCGTGGCCCTGGCCGTCGGACAGTACCTGCACTTCCACGTGACGTGGATTGGTCAGGTATTTCTCCAGATAGACCATCGGGTTGCCGAACCAGGCGCCGGCTTCCGCACGGGTCTGCTTGGCCGCTTCGATCAGGTCTTCTTCCTTGTGCACCACGCGCATGCCGCGACCACCACCGCCACCGGCGGCCTTGATGATCACCGGGTAACCGACTTCGCGACCAATGCGCAGGGCGGTTTCCTCGTCTTCAGGCAGTGGGCCGTCGGAACCTGGAACGGTTGGCACACCGGCCGCAATCATGGCGTCCTTGGCCGACACCTTGTCGCCCATCAGGCGAATGGTCTCGGCTTTCGGGCCGATGAAGGCGAACCCGGATTTTTCCACTTGCTCGGCGAAATCGGCGTTTTCCGCTAGGAAGCCGTAGCCTGGGTGGATGCCATCAGCGCCGGTCACTTCTGCCGCGGCGATGATGTTCGGGATATTCAGGTAGGAGTTCGAGGCCAGTGGCGGGCCGATGCAGATGCTCTCGTCCGCTAGCTTAACGTGCATCAATTCGGTGTCGGCCGTCGAGTAAACAGCGACGGTCTTGATGCCCTCTTCCTTACAGGCGCGCAGGATACGCAGCGCGATCTCGCCGCGGTTGGCGATCAGGACTTTTTGCAGTTTCTTCGCAGGTTTCAACATCGAAGGTGCTCCGCGGTTCAAACGATGGTGAACAGCGGCTGGTCGTACTCAACCGGCTGACCGTTTTCTACCAGGATGGACTCGATCACGCCGGCTTTTTCAGCGGTGATGTGGTTCATCATTTTCATCGCTTCGACGATGCAAATGGTGTCGCCCACTTTCACGGTCTTGCCCACTTCAACGAAGGCTGGCGAGGTCGGTGCCGGGGTGCGGTAGAAAGTACCGACCATTGGCGACTTGACCACGAAACCGTTCAGCGCAGGAGCTGCCGGTGAAGCAGGAGCAGCCGGGGCAGCCGGTGCAGCGGCTGGTGCAGCAGCAGCCGGAGCCGGTGCTTGCATCTGCGGGGCATAGAATTGTTGAGCCGGGGTCTTGCTGTGGCGGCTGATCCGTACGGACTCTTCGCCTTCCTTGATTTCCAGCTCGTCGATACCGGATTCTTCCAGCAGTTCGATCAACTTCTTAACTTTACGGATATCCATGAATCATCAACTCCCAAGGGTCGGTCAGGGGCGCTTGGCCGGTTGTTCAAGCTGTTCCAGGGCGGCCTCCAGGGCCAGTCGGTAACCGCTGGCGCCAAGGCCGCAGATCACTCCTACCGCTACGTCGGAGAAGTAGGAGTGATGGCGGAAAGGTTCGCGTTTGTGCACGTTCGACAAATGCACTTCGATGAATGGGATGCTCACCGCCAGCAGCGCGTCACGTAATGCAACACTTGTATGCGTAAAAGCGGCGGGATTGATCAGGATAAAGTCCACACCTTCGCCGCGCGCGGCATGGATGCGATCAATCAACTCGTACTCGGCATTGCTTTGCAGGTATTGCAGATGGTGGCCGGCATCACGGGCCCTCTGTTCCAGATCGAGGTTGATCTGATCGAGGGTCACTGCCCCGTAGACGCCCGGTTCACGGGTGCCAAGCAGGTTCAGGTTGGGTCCGTGAAGAACCAGTAAGGTCGCCATCGGCTGTTCCTTGTTATAGAGGTGGGTACGTCAGAACCCGGCGACTATGCCGCAAAGCCTTTGTGACTGTCCAGTTCTATGCAGTAGGCAGCACGATTAGCGAGGATTGCGCAAAATTTATGACTGTGGGCCGGTATCCGGTCATAGGCGACACGTCCTTGAACCCTATGGAGATCAAGTGTGGGAGGGGGCTTGCCCCCGATTGCAGTGTGACAGTCTCAGTATCTCTAACTGATCCACCGCTATCGGGGGCAAGCCCCCCTCCCACATTAGTTGTTCATATGACGCTGGGTCCGGTTAGACGCGGAATGCCTGTACGGCGGTATTGAGCTGCCCACCCAGCACCAGCAAATGCTCACCCTGGCTGCGACCTTGGCCAATACGCAGCAAATTATCTTCGCCCAGTTGATGAATTCGCTCGCTGTTATCGCGAATCTCACTTACCGCGCCACTCTGCTGCGCGGTGACATCGGCGATGCGCACAGCGGTGTCGGAAATGGTCTGGATCGCGCCGACGATTTCGTCCAGCGCACCATCGGCCGCCTGGGCTTGCTGGGCGGTGGCTTCGGCGTGTTCCACCTGGGCGCGCATGCCTTCCACCGATTGGCGGGCGGCGCTTTGCAGGCCGGCGATCAACTCTTGGATTTCGGCGGTGGCGCCGGCGGTGCGCTGGGCCAGGGAGCGGACTTCGTCGGCGACCACCGCAAAACCGCGGCCGGCCTCCCCGGCGCGGGCGGCTTCGATGGCGGCGTTGAGTGCGAGCAGGTTGGTCTGGTCGGCGATGGAGCGGATTACCGTCAGCACGCCGCCGATGGTGGCGGATTCTTCGGCGAGCTTTTCGATCATCTGCGCGTTTTGCTGTACTTCGCCCACCAGGGCATGCAGGCCGGTCAGGCTCAGGCCGATCACCCGCTGGCCCTGTTCTACCGCCTGGCCTGCGCTGCGGCTGGCGCCGGCGGCCTGGCTGGCGTCGCCGGCCACTTGCTGAATGGTCGCTTCCAGCTCACCCAGGGAGTCGCGGATCTGCGCGGTATCGCCGGCCTGGCGTTCGGCGCCGTCGTGCAGGCCGCTGCTCAACTCGGCCAGCGCGCGGCTGCTGCCGGCAACTTCTTCGGCATTGCCACGAATGGTGCCTACCAAGTCCACCAGATAGGCACGCAAGCGGTTCAGGGAGGCTTCGATGTCGTGCAGTTCGCGGTTGGTCTTGCCCAGGGCAATCGGTTGGCTGAAGTCGCCCTCGGCCCAGGTCGATAAGGCCGGCGCCAGGCTGGTCAGCACTCGGGCCAGGCGGCGTTGCAGGGTGTCGATCAGCAGTGCTATCAGCAGGATCAGGCCAATCATCACGCCTTGCATCAGGCGCACTTCGCCCTGGATTTTGCCATGCTGCGCGCGCACCGCCGGTTCCAGCCCGGCGATGGCCTGTTGCACCGCGTTGATCTTCAGATGCGTGGCGGCGGCCAGATCGGCGCGCTGCTGGATCTGCGCGCGGGTGCGTTTGAGTTCGGCGGGGTAACGGGTCAGCAGGCTGTTGAGTTCGCGCTTGAGGTCGACGCCGCTGTCCTGGGCTTCGGCTTTTTCAGTGTTTTCCAGGCCCATCAACGCGGAGAAGTCATCGGTATTGGATTCGGCGCTCGCTTTCACACCCAGTAATGGCAACTGTTCCAGCAGGTCGGCCTGGCCACGGATCTGGCCCAGTTCGCGCTCCACGTCATCGGCCAGCTCGGCGCGCCCGCTGCTGACCAGTTTGTCGCGGGCCAGTGAGAGTTTGCCCAAGTGCTGGGACGCGGCCAGCAGCGCTGGTAGGTAGCGTGCAGCTTCCGGGGAGTTGACCCCCGTGGCGTACTGGCTCAGCTGTTCCAGGTTCGCGCCCAGCTCGCGCTCGGCCTGCACCAACAAGGCTTGCGGGTCGCCGGCCAACTTGCCGGCGGCGAGCAGGTCGGTCTTGCTGAAGGTGTCCAGCTCCACCAGGCTGGGGCGCAGGCTCTGCGTCAGCTCGGCGGGCAGTTCATCCAGATGTTGCAGCAGGCTTTCCAGGCTTTGGCTGGCGCCGCTCAAACGCAGCGCATCGCCACTGGCCAGATAGTCCTCGATATTGCGTGCCGCCTGGTTCTGAAAGGTCTGCGACAGGCTCAGGTAGCGTTCCATCAGCAGATAAGGGCGCTCCAAGGCGCGTTGCGACCACCATAAGGTCGCCCCCAGCGCCAGGCACACGGCCACTAACAGGAGGGTGTTGAGATTGGTCAGCAGCTTCAGGCGCATGCGTGGTTTCAGCCGGCAGCAAAAGATAAGTGCCTGAAGTTATTGCGTTTCTATTACAGCGTTATGACGGAGTCAGTGGATTCCGGTGAAAAGATGGCACTTTGCTTTGACGTGCGCGCCGCCTGTACGCGGTTGCGTCCTCCACCTTTGGCGCGGTACAGCGCCTCGTCGGCCTGGGCCGCCATCATCAGGCTGTCGGAACCGTCGCACAACTCCACCAGGCCGGCGCTGAAGGTGCACCACAGATCATGGGGCTGGGCGGGGTAGTGGATTTCGGCGAAGCGTTCGCGAATTTCATCCAGCACCTTGCAGGCCGATTCCAGGTCGGTGTCGGGCATGACGATGGCGAACTCCTCACCGCCGTAGCGCCCGATAAAGTCGGTCTTGCGCAACCGCTGCTTGAGAAACAGCGCCAGGCTCTTGATCACGCGGTCGCCCATCGGGTGGCCGTGGCTGTCATTGACGCGCTTGAAGTGGTCGATATCGAGCATGGCAAAGCTCAGCGGCTTGTTTTCACGGCGCGCGCGGAAGCTGCAGTCTTCGAGCAGTTGCAGGATATGGGTGTGGTTGTACAGACCGGTCAGGCTGTCGCGCACCATCCGCGCCTTGAGGTTACGGGCGCGGGCCGCGCGGTTGCGCACGGTGGTGATCAGGTGGCGCGGCTTGATCGGCTTGGTGAGGAAGTCGTCGCCGCCCTCGCTCATGGCATCCAGTTGCTTGTCCAGATCGTCCTCGGCCGACAGGTAGATGATCGGCACGCTCACATAACGGTCATTGTGGCGGATCACCTTGGCCAGCTCGGTGCCGGTGCAGGCGGGCATGTACATGTCGAGGATGATCAGGTCGGGCTGGAAATCCGCCAATTCGGCCATGGCCTGGATCGGCTCGATCAAGGTGCGGGTGACGATGCCGGCGCTGTTGAGCAGGCGCTCGGTGTGCAGGGCCTGGGCCCGCGAGTCATCGATGATCAGTACTTTATAAGGTTCGTACTGGGCGACGCAGGTCAGCACTTCGATCTTTTCCAGCAGGCTGGAGGCTTCCAGCGTGCCGGTGAGGAATTCCTGGCCCCCGGCGCGTACGGCGGCCAGGCGTGTGGGGGTGTCGGTTTCGTGCAGGCTGAAAAACAGCAGCGGCAGTTTTTGCTCCAGGCCCTCTTGGGCTTCGGCGGCGAGCTTGAGGCCCAGCCCGGTGCCGCAGAAATCCACGTCCATCACGATGGCGGATGGCAGACGCTCGGCCATGGACGAGCGAAACGCCGCTACGCTGTCCAAGGATTGGGCGCTCATCCCAAAGAACTCCAACTGCTTGGCCAGTCGCTCGGCGCGGTCGTGGTCGGCCAGCATCACGTAGATCGGCTTGCGCATCGGCGGCAGAACGGTTTGTTCCAGTTGGTCGCCCTGACGCAGGCCGGTGCGGGACAGGCGCTGCATCAAGCGGTTGAGTTCAGTGATCAAATGGCTGCTCAGGCGGCCGCGGTTCTCGTCCACCGCTTTAAGGGATTCGCCGATATGGTGAGCCAGTTGACCGTGCTCTGGCTGCTCAAAGCGCTCGGCAAAACGCAGCAAGCGCAAATTGGCCTCGCTGAGTTCGGAGAGGTCGGCGCTCGACCATTCGCTGCGTTGCAGGCGCTGCCAGATCTCAAGAATTTGACGTGCCTGATGAATTACCCGCTGGGCAAAATGCTGCTTGAGACGCTCACGGCTGGGGTCTTCTGGCTCGGTCATATCCTGACTACTTGGTGAAGGGGCATGCTGAAGTCGACTGATGGCTCTATGCTAGCACCTCTTTTCATGCCAATGAGTGTCATACGTCAATTAACTGTGCGTCTTCGGCATTCAGTTACTGACTCGATGGTCGCGCGGCAAAAAAAACGTGCATCCTTATATAGTTGAATGTGCCGGTTGCGCCAGTTTGGATAAAAGCCCCGCACCGGCGGGCACGATGGGGTAGGGTTGTGGTCGGAGTGTTTTGAACGCACGCCCTCAATTCAAGTGCATGAACTCAAGTGATTGAAAGGATATCGCCATGCTGGACTGGAAAAACCGTGCAGGCAGTGCCACCGGCCCCGCGCCTGAACCCAAATCGACTAACCGCGGCTATTTTCGTACGCTGCTGATGAGTCGGGCCGTACTCAGCGTACTCGGCCTGTATCTGTTGGTCACCGGCGCTCTGGGCTGGTACTGGAGCGAAGAGCCGGCGCTGTTTCCGGTCCAGCAAAACGCGCAGATCGCTGCCGAAAAAGACGGCAAGCAGATGGTCGTGGGCTTCACCACCGTTGAAACCCTCAAGACTGTGGTCGGCACGCTGTTGAACAAGCCCGGTGGCTACATTTCCAACGACCGCTTCCCGCCGGGCCTGTGGATGGACAACATGCCCAGCTGGGAATACGGCGTGCTGGTGCAAGTGCGCGACCTGACTCGCGCCCTGCGTAAAGACTTCGCCCGCTCCCAATCCCAATCGGCTGAAGACGCTGACTTGGCCAAGGCTGAGCCACGCTTCAACTTCGACAACAAGAGCTGGGTGCTGCCGTCCAGTGAGTCTGAGTACCAGGAAGGCATCAACTCCCTGAGCCGCTACGAAGCGCGCCTCTCCGATCCCAACCAGAAAGGCGCGCTGTTCTACGCCCGCGCCGACAACCTGAACAATTGGCTGGGCGATGTCGCCACGCGCCTGGGCTCGTTGTCCCAGCGCCTGTCGGCCAGTGTCGGTCGGGTAAAACTCAATACCGCGTTGAAAACCGAGGCGCTCGCCCCGGGTGAGGTGCCGCAGGTCGACGAAGAAGTGGTGGAAACCCCATGGATGCAGATCGACAACGTGTTCTACGAAGCCCGTGGCCAGGCCTGGGCACTGTCTCACCTGCTGCGTGCGATCGAAGTCGACTTTGCCGATGTGCTGGCCAAGAAGAACGCCACCGTCAGCGTGCGCCAGATCATTCGTGAACTGGAAGCCTCGCAAGAGCCGGTGTGGAGCCCGATGATCCTCAATGGCAGCGGTTTTGGCGTGCTGGCCAACCACTCGCTGGTCATGGCCAATTACATTTCCCGAGCCAACGCTGCGGTGATCGACCTGCGTCAACTGCTCAACCAGGGTTGATGATGGATGCCAGTCAACGGGAGGAGGCCCATCGCGCGGCCTCCGATGCCGAACTGATCTGTTGGGTCGACGAGCAGGACAACCTGCTCGGCCACCTCGTCAGGTCCGATCTGCGCGCGCGTGGCTTGATCGGCCGCTGCACGTTTATCTTCCTCTTCAACTCCAAGGGTGAGCTGTGCGTGCATCGGCGCACCCTGAGCAAAGCCCTGTACCCAGGGTTCTGGGACACGGCGGCGGGTGGAATGGTCGCGGCGGGTGAGTCTTACGCGGTCTCGGCGGCCCGTGAGCTGGAAGAGGAGTTGGGCGTGGGCGGGGTGGATCTGGTAGAACATGACCATTTCTATTTCGAGGATGGTGACAGTCGGCTCTGGTGTAAATCCTATTCAGCCGTGTGGGATGGCCCTCTGCGGTTACAGCCAGAAGAGGTGATGGAGGCGCGCTTTTTACCCATCAGCAAAGTCTTGCAGGACGCCAAGAAAAAACCTTACTGCCCTGACGCCCAAGAGGGCTTGCGTCGCTATCTGGCCTTGCGTCGCTAAAGTTGCATGAATTGGCGCCATTTGGCTCTTAGCAAGCGTGCTTTTTGCCGTTACACTGCGCGACTTTTCACCCGCGTCGCTTTGGCGATGCGGTAGCGCTGCCCCTGCCTGAGTGGGGCTTCGCGGTCGGCTGACCCTTTTGGGGGCCGATCAGTCTTCATCCTCCCAAGAGGATTGCCGGTGGCCAAAAAAGCCGCATCCTTCGCCGCCCTTGGTGGCCTGGTATTTTCCACCGACGCAGGTCGACACTGCCCGGACTGTCGTCAGCCCGTGGACGCCTGCATCTGCAAACAGACCCTGATTCCCGAAGGCGACGGTATTGCCCGCGTGCGACGCGAGAGCAAGGGCCGTGGCGGCAAGACGGTGACCACCATCACCGGCGTGCCCCTGGCCGCGGAGCCCCTCAAGGAACTGGCCACCACGCTGAAAAAGCGCTGTGGCACCGGTGGTGCGTTGAAAGACGGCGTCATCGAGATCCAGGGCGACCACGTCGAGCTGTTATTGGCCGAGCTGATCAAGCTGGGATACAAGGCCAAAAAGTCCGGCGGCTGAGCCTCTTACCGGCCAGTGTCTAAACTCTGTCCTGCGAGTGGGGTCTACCTCTCTTACAGGCAAATCGTCATTTTCATTCTTTAGACTGCGCCGGCCTCGAACCCGAGGCGGTGCCTTCGACTTCATTTATAGGGGACTTCGATGTCCGTACGACGCACACGCAAAGACGATGGCAGCCAATGGACCGTTGCGGACAGCCGCAGTGTTTATGGGATCCGCCATTGGGGGGCCGGGTATTTCGCGATCAATGACGCCGGTCGCGTTGAAGTTCGTCCGAACGGCCCGAACAGCACGCCCGTCGACCTTTACGAGCAAGTCGACGAACTGCGCAAAAGCGGTCTTTCGCTGCCGCTGCTGGTGCGCTTCCCCGACATCCTGCAAGACCGTGTGCGCCAACTGACCGGTGCTTTCGATTCGAACATCGAACGCCTGGAGTACCAGAGCAAGTACACCGCGCTGTACCCGATCAAGGTGAACCAGCAGGAAGCGGTGATCGAGAACATCATCGCCACCCAGAACGTTTCCATTGGCCTCGAAGCCGGCTCCAAGCCCGAGCTGCTGGCCGTGCTGGCGTTGGCGCCGAAGGGCGGCACTATCGTTTGCAACGGTTACAAGGACCGTGAGTTCATCCGTCTGGCGCTGATGGGCCAGAAGCTGGGCCACAACGTGTTTATCGTGATCGAAAAAGAATCCGAAGTCGGCCTGGTGATCGAAGAGGCCGCGAGCCTCAAGGTCAAGCCTCAGGTGGGCTTGCGCGTGCGCTTGTCGTCCTTGGCGTCGAGCAAGTGGGCGGACACCGGTGGCGAGAAATCCAAGTTCGGTTTGTCGGCCGCGCAGTTGCTGTCGGTGGTCGAGCGCTTCCGCGCCGCAGGCCTGGATCAGGGCATTCGTCTGCTGCACTTCCATATGGGCTCGCAGATCGCCAACCTGGCGGACTACCAGCACGGCTTCAAAGAGGCCATTCGTTATTACGGCGAACTGCGTAACCTCGGCCTGCCGGTGGATCACATCGATGTCGGCGGTGGCCTGGGCGTGGACTACGACGGTACCCACTCGCGCAATGCCAGCTCCATCAACTACGACATGGACGACTACGCCGGCGTGGTGGTGGGCATGCTCAAGGAGTTCTGCGACGCGCAGAGCCTGCCGCATCCGCATATCTTCTCAGAAAGCGGCCGTTCGCTGACTGCCCACCACGCCATGCTGGTGGTGCAGGTGACCGACGTCGAGAAACACAACGACGAAATTCCGCTGATCGAAAACAAGGAAAGCCTGCCGGAAACCGTGCAATGGCTGGTGGACCTGCTGGGCCCGACCGACATCGAGATGGTCACCGAAACCTACTGGCGCGCCACCCACTACATGAGTGATGTGGCCACCCAGTACGCCGACGGCAAACTGACCCTGGCGGAAAAGGCCCTGGCCGAGCAGTGCTACTTCGCCGTGTGCCGTCGCCTGCATAACTCGCTGAAAGCCCGCCAGCGCTCGCACCGCCAAGTGCTGGACGAACTCAACGACAAACTGGCCGACAAGTACATCTGCAACTTCTCGGTCTTCCAGAGCCTGCCCGACACCTGGGCCATCGGCCAAGTGCTGCCGATCCTGCCGCTGCACCGTCTCGACGAAGAGCCGCTGCGCCGTGCGGTGCTGCAGGACCTGACCTGCGACTCCGACGGCAAGATCAAGCAATACGTCGACGAGCAGAGCATCGAAACCAGCCTGCCGGTACACGCCCTGAAGGAAGGCGAGGACTACCTGCTGGGTATCTTCCTGGTCGGCGCCTACCAGGAAATTCTCGGCGACATGCACAACCTGTTCGGCGACACCGACTCGGTGAACATCTACCAGCGTGAAGACGGCTCGGTGTACAGCGCCGGGATCGAAACCCACGACACCATCGAAGACATGCTGCGCTACGTGCACTTGTCGCCGGAGGAGTTGATGACGCACTACCGTGACAAGTGCGCCAGCGCGAAGATCAGCGCGTCGGAGCGCACCCAGTTCCTGGACGCGTTGCGTCTGGGGCTGACGCGTTCGTCCTACTTGTCTTCCTGATACCGTCTTGAGCGACGCACGGTGTTTTCCGTGCGTCGTATCGGCGGGCGCTTCAGTGCACTTTCAGGCACACACTGTGCCCGCATTGAGCGGTGTTGAACTCAAGGCTAAGTCGGTCAATTCTGTCAACGTTACCGTTTCTACGGTGCACCATGACGACTCGGTCATCAATGGGCAGCTCAACTCGACCTTTTGGCGCAAGTTGGTGAACATCGGCTTCTTGGGTGACTATCAGATTGAACTGGGTGCTGTTTTCCACCTCCAGCATGCCCTGAACATTGGCCGGCCCTTGCCCATTAGTGCAGCCAGCAGTGGTTGCGAGTGTGCAAGCGGCGGCCATCCACAGTGCTTTCGTGATGTTCATATCCGACTCTCCTTGAATGTATGGGATGGGGATTACCCATGGCCATTCAACGCCCGGCGGGTCGGTTTGTAACCTGTGAAAACTAACAGGTCGGATCGCCAAACCATTGGTTCTTTTTGCTCAAGCGCCACGCGATAACCCACAACGTGAAACTGCGCAGCGCCATAAACAGCAGGAAGCTGATCCACAACCCGTGATTGCCCAACCCCTGCAAGACCCACGCGAACGGCAGCACGATCAATACCGTCAACAACATCCCATCGCGCATTTCCCGCGCCCGCGTAGCACCGATAAACAGCCCATCCAGCAGATAACTCCACACCGCAATCAAGGGCAGTACCGCTAGGTAAGGCAGGTAGATGTCCGCGGTTTCGCGCACGCTGGGGATATCAGTCTGCATGGCGATAAACAGATGGCCGGCGACGGTGAACAACAATGCAAATCCAAGGCTGGCGATCAGTGACCAACCACCGGCCACTACCAGCGAACGCCGCAGGGTTTGCCGGTCCCGCGCGCCGATGGCGTGACCGCACAGTGCCTCCACCGCGTGGGCCAGGCCGTCCAGGGCGTGGGCGGTCAGCAGTAGGCCGTTGAGCAGCAGCGCATTGGCCGCCACGGTGGCGTCGCCCAGGCGCGCGCCTTGCACCGTGATCATGAAAAACACCGACTGCAACGCCAGGCTGCGGATAAAAATGTCGCGGTTGACCGCCAGCAACGGGCGCCAGCTCTGCCAGCGCTTTAGGGCCGCCCAGGCGATATGCCCGGGGTAGGCGCGTAGGGCTTTTTGCGTGAGGGCCAGGCCAAGCAAGGCACCGGTCCACTCGGCGATGACCGAGGCGCGTGCCGACCCCGCCACGCCCCACTCCAGGCCAAGCACGAACCAAAGGTTCAGGGCGATATTGACCAGGTTGGTGGTCAGCAGAATCGCCAGCGGCGCGCGGGCGTTCTGCGTGCCGAGGAACCAGCCAACCAGCGCATAGCTGGCCAGTGCAGCGGGCAGGCCGAACAGGCGGGTGTGGAAAAAATCCCGGGTCAGTTGATTCAGTTGCGCGGACGGCTGCATCCATTCCAGTGCCATATGGCTCAGGGGGATGCCCACCGTGCCCAGCAATATGGCCAGCCCAAGCGCCAGCAGCAAGCCTTGCAGCAGGATCTGTCGCAGCGCCGCGCCATCCTTGCGCCCGGCGGCCTGAGCGGCGAAACCGGTTGAGCCCATACGCAGAAAACCCATGGCCCAGGCCAGAAAGGTGTACAGGCTGGCACCCACGGCCACCGCGCCCAATTGGTGGGCATGCGGCAAATGGCCGATCACCATGCTGTCGACCAGGGCAACCAACGGCACCGAGATATTCGACAGAATCATCGGCGCAGCCAGGGCCCATACGCGGCGGTGGGTGGGGCGGTCGCGCCAGTCGGTCAGTAAGGTGGACATGCAGGCTCCTTGGGGGAACGACATTGTAACCATCCATTAGCCATGCAGCAGAGCCAATGTGGGAGGTGGCTGTGGGATTTGGCTGGGGGGTTCAAACGGCTGCGAACCAACCCACCCTCCGTCGGTCAATGTGACCAGCACCACATCGGCCCCGCTCGGGCTGATATATAGTTCACACCCCCGGTTCCCTCTGACAACGAGTGCCCCATGCTTAACAAAGGATTGTTCCTCGCCTGCGCCCTGGCCCTGCTGAGCGCCTGCGATTCTTCCGATAAACCCACTGCGCCCACCGCACCCGTGGCGACCACCAGCACCGCCCCCAAGCCGATCAAAGCGGCGGTGGATGTGGCGGCGCTGAAGCAGCGCTATGCCGGGCGTGAATTAAGCGTGGTAGACGTGTCCGAGGTGCAGTTGGACGGTGCCAGCACGCTATCGGTGAGCTTCTCCATTCCCCTGGACCCGGAGCAGAAGTTTGCCGACAAGCTGCACCTGGTCGACAGTAAGTCCGGCAAGGTCGACGGCGCCTGGGAACTCTCCGATAACCTGATGGAATTGCGCCTGCGTCACCTCGAACCGCAGCGCAAACTGGTGCTCACCGTCGACGCCGGGCTCAAGGCCGTCAACGATAATAAACTCGCCGCCGAGCACATCGCCCGCCTGGAAACCCGCGACCTGCAAGCCACCGTCGGCTTCGCCAGTCGCGGCACCCTGCTGCCGACGCGCCTGGCCGAGGGCCTGCCGGTGATCGCGCTGAACGTCGACAAAATCGACGTCGAATTCTTCCGCATCAAGCCCGAGTCCCTGCCGTCGTTCCTGGCGCAGTGGGGGCGCAATACCAGCCTGCAAAGTTACGAATCCCGCGAGTTGCTGCCCATGGCCGATCTGGTCTACGGCGGGCGTTTCGATTTGAACCCTGCGCGCAATACCCGCGAAACCCTGCTGCTGCCGATCGCTGGCCTCAAGCAATTGCAGCAGCCTGGCGTATACCTGGCGGTGATGCGTGCGTCGGGCACGTATAACTATTCCCAACCGGCCACGCTGTTCACCCTGAGCGACATTGGCCTGTCGGTGCACCGCTACAGCAATCGCCTCGACGTCTTTACCCAGGCCCTGGAAGGCGGCAAAGCCCTGGATGACGTGGACCTGGAAGTGCTGGACGGCGATGGCCGCGTGCTGGCCGAGGGCAAGACCGAAAAGGGCGGCCACGCGCAGTTGCCGCTGCCGAAAAAAGCCCAGGTGTTGCTGGCCAAGCAGGGTGAGCAGACCAGCCTGTTGCGCCTGGATAGCGCCGCGTTGGACCTGGCCGAATTCGACATCGGCGGCCAGCCGTCCCACCCCTTGCAGTTCTTTGTGTTCGGCCCGCGCGACCTGTATCGCCCAGGCGAAACCGTGCTGCTCAACGCCTTGCTGCGAGACAAGGACGGCAACACGGTCAAGCCGCAGCCGGTGAGCGTCGAAGTGCGTCGTCCGGATGAACAGGTCAGCCGCAAATTCGTGTGGGATGCCGACGCGTCCGGCCTCTATCAATACGCCCTGCAATTGGCCGGCGAGGCGCCGACCGGGCGCTGGCAGCTGGTGTTCGACCTGGGCGACGGCAAGCCGCAGTTGTACGAATTCCTCGTTGAAGACTTCCTGCCCGAACGCTTGGCCCTGGAACTCAAGGGCAGCGACACGCCGTTGAGCCCGGCGGACAGCCCGCAAATCCAGCTCACGGGGCGCTACCTCTACGGCGCGCCTGCCTCGGGTAACCGGGTGAGCGGCCAGGTTTATGTGCGGCCGTTGCGCGAGGCGGTCAAGTTGCTGCCGGGCTACGAGTTCGGTTCCGTCACCGAGGAGGACCTGAGCCAGGATTTCGAGATCGACGAGAACGTGCTCGACGCCAAGGGCCAGGAGGTCCTGAGCCTGGAGAGCAAGTGGGCCGAGGCCAAGTCGCCGCTGCAACTGATCGTGCAGGCCAGCCTGCATGAGTCGGGCGGGCGGCCGATCACACGGCGCCTGGTGCAGCCGATCTGGCCGGCCAAGCAACTGCCGGGCCTGCGCGGGCTGTTTGACGGCAAGGAAACCAATGGCGACGGCCCGGCGGAGTTCGAAGTGTTGCTGGCCAACCAGGACGGCCAGAAGCTTGCCGCGCCCAACCTCAAAGTGCGCCTGGTGCGCGAGCGCCGTGACTACTACTGGAACTACTCCGACAACGACGGCTGGAGCTACCACTACAACGAAAAATTCCTCAACCTCGACGAGCAGACCCTCAACATCAAGGCCGGTGATACCGCCAAGGTCAGCTTCCAGGTGGAGTGGGGGCCGTATCGCGTGGAGGTCGAAGACCCGCAGACCGGCCTAGTCAGCAGCCTGCGTTTCTGGGCCGGTTATCAGGCCCAGGACAACACCGAAGGCGGCGCCGTGCGCCCCGATCAGGTCAAGCTGGCGCTGGATAAGCCAGCCTATGGCGATGGCGATACCGCTAACATCACGGTCACGCCGCCGGCCGCCGGTAAGGGCTACTTGCTGGTGGAATCCGCCGAAGGGCCGCTGTGGTGGCAGGAAATCGACGTGCCGGCCGAAGGCAAGAGTTTTGCCGTGAAGCTTGACCCGAAATGGTCGCGCCATGACCTGTATGTCAGCGCCCTGGTGATTCGTCCCGGCGAGCGCAAAGCCAATATCACCCCGAAACGCGCGGTGGGCCTGCTGCACTTGCCCCTGGATCGCACCCAGCGCAAGCTCGGCGTGACCCTCAGCGCTCCGGAAAAAATGCGTCCCAAGCAACCGCTCACGGTGAAGGTCGCCGCCCGGAATGCCGATGGCAGCGTGCCTAAACAAGTACATGTGCTGGTGGCAGCGGTGGACGTGGGCATCCTCAATATCACCGAATATCCGACGCCCGACCCGTACGCCAGCCTGTTCGGCCGTAAGGCTTATGGCGTGGATCAGTTCGACATCTACGGCCAGTTGATCGAAGCCGGCCAGGGCCGTCTGGCCAGCCTGGCGTTCGGCGGTGACGCGGCGTTGGCCAAAGGTGGCAAACGCCCTGACACCAGCCTGACCATCGTGGCGCTGCAAAGCGCGCCGGTGACGTTGAATGACAAGGGCGAGGGTGAAGTCAGCGTCAATATTCCTGATTTCAACGGCGAGTTGCGCCTGATGGCCCAGGCTTGGAGCGATGACCGCTACGGCATGGCCGAAGCCAAGACCGTAGTCGCCGCGCCGCTGGTGGCCGAACTGTCGGCGCCGCGCTTCCTGGCCGGCGGCGACCAGACGAGCCTGGCGTTGGACCTGTCCAACCTGTCGGGCAAGGCGCAGAAGCTCGATGTGCAACTGAGTGCCGAAGGCCAGTTGGAACTGGTCGATGCCGGCGCGCAATCGGTCGAACTCAAGCAAGGCCAGCGCACCACGCTGCGCATCCCGGTGAAAGCCTGGGGCGGGCTGGGGCAGGGTAAGCTCAAAGTGACCGTCAATGGCCTGGACCTGCCGGGCGAACAGCTGCCGCCGTTCAGCCGCGAATGGACGTTGGGCGTGCGCCCAGCCTACCCGGCGCTGCTCAAGCATTATCGCGCGGTGCTCAAAAGCGAACCGTGGAACTTGCCCGTTGGCACGCTGGATCAATTCGATGCCTCGGGGCGTGAAGCCTTGCTGAGCCTGTCGAGCCGGCCGCCGTTGAACCTGGGCGCGCAGATCAGTGCGCTCAAGGCCTATCCCTATGGTTGCCTGGAGCAGACCGCCAGCGGCCTATATCCCTCGCTGTATGCCGATGACGCGTTGCTCAAGCGCCTGGGTATCAAGGGTGAGTCGGACGCCGAGCGCAAGCGCAAGATCGAGCTGGGCATCGAACGCCTGCTGGGCATGCAGCGCTACAACGGCAGCTTTGGCCTGTGGGGTGCCGATGGCGAAGAGGAATATTGGCTGACCGCATACGTCACCGATTTCCTGCTGCGCGCCCGTGACCAGGGTTTTGCCGTACCGGCCGAGGCCCTGAAAAAAGCCAGCGAGCGCCTGCTGCGTTATGTGCAGGAGCGCAACCTGATCGACGTCGACTACAGCGACAACGCCGACCACACCCGCTTCGCCGTGCAGGCTTATGCCGGCATGGTCCTGGCGCGCAGCCAGCAGGCGCCGTTGGGGGCGTTGCGCAGTCTGTTCGAGCGGCGCAGCGATGCGCGCTCGGGGTTGCCGTTGGTGCAGTTGGCGATTGCCCTGCAGAAAATGGGCGACCAACCGCGTGCCGATCAAGCCTTGCTCGCCGGCCTTGCCGCACAGCGCAGTAACAAGGATTGGCTGGCCGATTACGGCAGCCCATTGCGCGATCAGGCGATGATCCTGGCGCTGCTTGAAGAAAACGACCTAGCCAAGGGCAAGCGCGAGGAGCGGCTGTTTACCTTGTCGGATCAATTGGCGGCCAGCCCGTATCTGTCGACCCAGGAGCGCAATTCGCTGTTCCTCGCCGGGCGTCTGGGGTTCGCGCAACCGGAGGCCAACTGGCAAGTGTCGCTTACCGGCAGCGGCGGGGTGCATGAGTTGAATAATCAGCAGTCGACACTGGCATTGGACGGCAAGCTGCTGTCCGCCGACCTGGCCCTGAGCAATCAGGGGGAGACGCCGGTGTACCAGCAACTGACGATCTCCGGTTACCCACAAGTCCCACCGGCACCGGGGGGCGACAACCTGAGCATCCGCCGCGAGTACCTTGGCATGAACGGTCAGCCGTTGAACCTGCGCAACCTCAACAGCGGCGACCTGGTGCTGGTGCATGTGGCAGTTAAAGCCAAGCAACGGGTGCCGGACGCTCTGGTGGTGGATTTGCTCCCCGCAGGCCTGGAGCTGGAAAACCAGAACCTGGCACAAAGCGCCGCCAGCCTGGAAAACGCCAGCAGCCAAGTGAAGGAGTGGCGTGAGTCGATGCAGAACGCATCGCTCAAGCACCAGGAGTTCCGCGATGACCGCTACGTGGCGGCCTTGAATCTGGACAGCGATGTCACCACGCACCTGCTGTACCTGGCGCGTGCCGTAACGCCGGGCACCTATCGCGTGCCGCCGCCGCAGGTGGAGTCGATGTATCGGCCGAACTGGCAGGCGGTGGGTGAGACCCCGGCGGATCTGGTGATCAAGGGGCGCTGATTTCTCAACTCGGAATCGGCGCTAATGTGAGAGGGAGCTTGCTCCCGATGGCGGTGGGTCAGTTGCCAGGTGCGTTGACTGGAACGCTGCTATCGGGGCAAGCCCCCTCCCACAGGGGGCTGTGGCGTGCTTAACGTTAATGCACGACCCAACTGAGCAGCCACAGGCCGAGCATCAGCCAGATGATGCCCATGATGATCGACGCCCGCATAAAGGCGCGTACGGCCGAGTAGAGCAGCATCAGGCCGATGATCAGGGTGATGATGCTGATGATCGAAGTGTCCATGCCCAAGGTGCGGGACAGGCCTTCGACGAAGTTGCTGCCGGCGTGGGTCAGGGCGCCGAACAGTCCGCTGAGGCCGTCGACGATAAAGCGGATGACGGAACCGAGCGCCTGGCCCAGCCATTCGAAGAAGCTTTCTACCTGCATATATGTGTCCTGATCAGAAGGTGGGCGGATGTGTGCCTTTGGTTGTTATTGCAGCGGGCTAGTTCCCCACAAGCATAGAGGTTTGCCGGTTTGAGGTTTCGTTTATTCATGGCTGGATTCACTCGGCTCCCACGGTTGCTGCGCTGGTTTTTGGGTGCTGTGCTGTCAGTGGTTGCGCTGCTGTGGCTGGCTGACCGCATCTGGCCCTTGCCGCTGCCTCAGGATGATTTGGCGCGGGTGGTGCTGGCCGAGGATGGCACGCCGTTATGGCGGTTTGCCGATGCCGACGGCGTGTGGCGCTATCCGGTGCAGACCAGTGAGGTGTCGCCGTATTACCTCGATGCGCTGCTCACCTATGAAGACCGCTGGTTTTATCAGCATCCGGGGGTGAACCCGCTGGCGTTGGTGCGGGCGACCTGGCAGAACCTGGCCGGGGAACGGGTGGTGTCGGGTGGCAGCACCCTGTCGATGCAGGTGGCGCGCCTGCTGGACCCGCACTCGCGCACCTTGCACGGCAAGTTGCGTCAGTTGTGGCGCACAGCCCAGTTGGAGTGGCACCTGTCCAAGGCCGAGATCCTCAACCTGTACCTCAACCGCGCGCCCTTCGGTGGCACCTTGCAGGGCGTGGCGGCGGCCAGTTGGGCGTACCTGGGCAAATCCCCGGCGCAGTTGACCCACGCCGAGGCCGCGTTGCTGGCGGTATTACCACAGGCGCCCAGCCGCCTGCGCCCGGACCGCCATCCGCAACGTGCGCAGCAGGCCCGCGATAAGGTGCTGCGGCGCCTCGCCGAATTCCAGGTATGGCCGCAAACGGCGGTCGATGAAGCCCTGGAAGAACCGCTGCTGCTCGCTCCACGCCAGGAGCCCAGCCTGGCGCCGTTGCTTGCGCGACGCCTGAACCGTCCCGACAGCCCGCCGTTGATCCGCACCACCCTGGACGCCTCCTTGCAGCGCCGTCTGGAAGACCTGCTGCTGGGTTGGCGCGCGCGTCTGCCGGAGCACACCTCGGCTGCGATCCTGGTGGTAGAAGAAGAAACCATGGCGGTGCGCGCCTACTTGGGTTCGGTGGACATCAACGATGCCAGGCGCTTCGGGCATGTGGACATGGTCAGCGCCTTGCGCTCGCCAGGCTCTACCTTGAAACCCTTCCTGTACGGCATGGCGCTGGACGACGGCTTGATTCATTCCGAGTCGCTGCTGCAGGACGTGCCTCGGCGCTACGGCGATTACCGCCCGGGCAACTTTTCCATGGGCTTTACCGGTGCGGTGCCGGCGAGCACGGCGCTGTCCAGTTCCCTCAACCTGCCGGCGGTGCAGTTGCTGGAAGCCTACGGGCCCAAGCGTTTTGCCGCGCAGATGCGCATCGGTGGCGTGCCCCTGGCGCTGCCGGCGCTGGCCGAGCCGAATCTGGCGCTGATCCTGGGCGGCGCCGGCAGCCGCCTGGAGGATCTGGTGAGCGGCTACAGCGCTTTCGCCCGCGACGGCAAGAGCGCCACTTTGCGCTTTCAACCGGACGATACGCTCAGAGAACGGCCGTTACTGTCGCCAGGCGCCGCCTGGATTGTGCGGCGCATCCTCAGCGGCCAGGCCCGGCCGGACCGCGACCCGCGCGCCGAGTTGGTCCAGCGCCCGGTGCTGGCCTGGAAAACCGGCACCAGCTACGGCTTTCGCGATGCCTGGGCGATTGGTGTGGGGCCGCGCTACTTGATCGGCATCTGGATCGGCCGCCCGGACGGCACGCCCGTGCCCGGTCAGTTCGGTCTGGCGTCGGCGGCGCCATTGATGCTGCAAGTGCACGATGTGCTGACCAACCGCGACAGCCAGCGCGGTATCAGCGCGCCGGTCAAAGCGGTGCCGGCCAATGTCGGCGTGGCGGCGATCTGTTGGCCACTGGGCCAGCCCATGAGCCGCACCGACCCCAATTGCCGACGCCAGCGCTTTGCTTGGACTCTGGACAACACCACGCCGCCGACCTTACAGGCATTGGATCAACCGCTCAGCGTAGGGCTGATGGAAAACGTGTGGGTCAACACCAAAGGCTTGCGAGTGGATGCCCACTGCCCCGGCGCGCAGGCCAGGAATATCGCCCTATGGCCCGCACCTCTGGAGCCCTGGTTGCCCAGGGCCGAACGCCGTGAAGCGCGCATTCCTGCGGCCGACCCGGACTGCCCGCCACCGGCCTTGGCGGCCTCTTCACCGCTGTCGATTGTCGGCGTGCGCGAAGGCGACCAACTGCGCCTGCCGGCCGGCAGCCAGCAGGCTTTGCAGCTGAAGCTATCCGCCCTGGGCGGCAGCGGCCGGCGCTGGTGGTTCCTCAACGGCGCGCCACTGGGCGACAGTGCCAACCAGGACAGCATCAATGCCAGTTTCGAGCGCTTGGGCCGCTATCAGCTCAGTGTGCTGGATGAAGCCGGTCAAACCGCCCGGCTTGAATTCAGCGTGGTGGATTAGTACCTCATCGGGGGCAAGCCCCCTCCCACTTTTTAATATGTGAATGCATTCAAATGTGGGAGGGAGCTTGCCCCCGATGGCGGCCTGAAGGCGACCCACTGCGCCTGCCGGCAGCCAGCAGGCTTGCAGTTGAAGCTATCGGCCCTGGGCGACAGTGCCAACCAGGGCAGCATCAATGCCAGTTTCGAGCGCTTGGGCCGCTACCAGCTCAGTGTGCTGGATGAGGCCGGTCAAACCGCCCGGCTTGAATTCAGCGTGGTGGATTAGGACCTCATCGGGGGCAAGCCCCCTCCCACTTTTTGATAGGTGAATGCATTCAAATGTGGGAGGGGGCTTGCCCCCGATGGCGGCCTGAAGGCGACCCACTGCGCCTGCCGGCCGGCAGCCAGCAGGCTTGCAGTTGAAGCTATCGGCCCTGGGCGACAGTGCCAACCAGAACAGCATCAATGCCAGTTTCGAGCGCTTGGGCCGCTATCAGCTCAGTGTGCTGGATGAAGCCGGTCAAACCGCCAGGCTTGAATTCAGCGTGGTGGATTAGGACCTCATCGGGGGCAAGCCCCCTCCCACTTTTTGATAGGTGAATGCATTCAAATGTGGGAGGGGGCTTGCCCCCGATGGCGGCCTGAAGGCCATCCCAGGTGATTCACTTGCCTTCAACGCTCATCCCCCGGAAGCTATACACCTTCAGGAGCCCGCCCCATGAACCTCGAACACCTCACCGAACGCCTGCATCGCATCCGCGATACCAACGACTGGAAACAGTTTCACAGCCCGAAAAACCTGGCCATGGCCGCCAGTGTGGAAATGGCCGAGTTGGTGGAAATCTTCCAATGGCTCACCGAAGACCAATCCCGCCAATTGCCCGCCGACAAGCTCGCCCATGCTGGCCAGGAAGTCGGCGATATTGTGTTGTATCTGTTGTTGCTGTGCAGTGAGCTGGGCCTGGACATGAACGAGGTGGTGCGCGCCAAACTGGCCGATAGCGAACGGCGGTTTATCCATGAGTGACCGTCACTTCGACCAACTGGCCACGCGCTTCGCCGAAAAAATCTATGGCGGCGCCAAAGGCGCGATCCGCCTGGCGGTGTTGCAGGCCGACCTGGCTGAAGCCTTGCCGCAACGCACGTTGCGCGTGCTGGATATCGGCGCCGGGCTCGGGCATATGTCCCTGTGGCTGGCCGAGCGTGGGCATCAGGTGACGCTGGCCGAACCCGCCGCGCCGATGCTCGAAGGCGCTCGCCAACGCTTCGCCGAAGCCGGGCAGCACGCTACCTTCATCCACGCGCCGTGGCAGGAACTGCTCGGCCAGCTCACCGAACCCTATGACCTGGTGCTGTGCCACGCCGTGCTGGAGTGGCTGGCCGAGCCCCACGCCATTCTGCCGGTGTTGCATCAGCTGACCGCGCCGGGGGGCTGGTTGTCCCTGGCGTTCTACAACCGCGATGCGCTGATCTACCGCAACCTGCTCAAAGGCCATTTCCGCAAAATGCGCAAGAACGACATGGCCGGCGAAAAGCAAAGCCTTACTCCGCAACAGCCACTCGACCCGCGAGAACTGGCGGCGCAACTCGAAGGGTTGTGGCAGGTCGAAAGCCAAAGTGGCGTGCGGGTGTTCCACGACTATATGCCAGTGGAGTTCCAGGCCCGCGCCGCCTTGCAGGATCTTGTCGAGATGGAGCTCGCTCATCGTCGTCACCCAAGCTTTGCCGGACTTGGGCGTTATTTGCACTGGATCTGCCGTCCGGTTTAAGCGGTTCAGTCTGCGGAGGTCGAAATGCGTCGTCTGTGTTTGATCCTGCTGTCCCTCGGGCTCGGAGCATGCTCCAGCCCCAACCCTTACGTGGCCGCTTCGGCCCCGATCCCTCCGGCGCCGCCCCAGGCCGCCACCACGTTCGATGCCAGCGCCTACCCGGCGCCGGTGCGTGACTACGGTGCTTACCGCAATTGGGCTTGGCGCAATGGCCAACTGCCGGCGGGCACCGCGTGGGCCGATTCGGCGCAGATCGCCGAAGCGGTCAGCGGGGCCCTCGACCAGCGCGGCCTGCGCCCGCTGCATGACAACCGCCCGGCGGACCTGCTGGTGAGCGCCGATGTACGCCAGGAGAAGCGCCTGCGCCAAGTCCAGGATGATTACGGCTATGGTTACGGCGGCTATAACCGCTATGGTCCAGGCTACGGCATTTATAACAGCGTGCCGGTGGTGCGCACCTATGAAGTGCAAGTGGTGGTGGTTCGCATCAACCTGTTCGATGCCCGCAGCGGCCAGCCGGTGTGGAGCGCCAGCGCGGAAACCAGCAGCCAGGGCAGCCTCAGCGAGCGGGCCGATGCGCTGCGCCAGGCGGTACAAAAGGCCATGGCCGCGTATCCGCCGCGTTAACCGCTATTCTCATTTAACGTGTCTGCCGCTTTTTGGAGAACCACCATGTTTCGTCGTATCGCTACGCTTGCGTTCGCTGTGCTGCTGAGCGGTTGCCAGACCAGCCAAGTCAACCACGACTTCGATGCCAGCCGGGACTTCGGTGCCTACCGCAGTTGGGCTTGGAAAGACCCCGCCCTGCAATACCGCCCCGATGATCCGCGCATCAAAAGCGACCTCACCGAGCAGCGCATCCGCCAAGCCGTCGGCGAACAACTCGACCAACGCGGTTTGCGCCCGGCGGCTGCCGGCGCCAAGGCAGACGTGAACGTACAGGCTTACCTGATCGTCGAAGACCGCCAGCAGCAAGTCACCACCAACTACGGCGGCGCCTGGGGCGGTCCATGGAACGGCTATTGGGGCGCGCCGATGTACAACGAAACCCGCAGCGTCACCTATAAAGTGGCGACCATCCAGATCGACCTGCTGGACGGCAAGGACGGCAAACTGGTGTGGCGCGGCAGCGATGAACAACTGATGAGCAGCACCCCGAACCCACAGGACCGCAATAACGCGATCCGCACCACAGTCACGCGCATCCTCTCCAGCTATCCGCCCCACTGATCGATCACCGGGGGCTGCGCGGCAGCCCCCGTATCTTTGTCTTCATTCCACCGAACCTACGGACAGTACACGCGGACCGCTCGCACTTGCCGGTGATCGTTATGTCCGGTCATGCCGAGATGGATGAACTCAGCGACTTGCTGCGCTTGCAAGTGCTGGACCTGTTTCGCAAACCGATCTATCTGGCGCGGCTGGTCGATACGTTGAACAGCCTGCTTCCCAAACACGTCACAGGGTTCAAGCCTTGAGCGGCCAACGGTGCTCAGCCGATGGGCTGCCACCTGCCGACCATATGCTCAATCCCGCCCGCACCGTTCAACACCCACTCGCCACTAGAACCGGCGGCGCTGGCCGATAGGTGCACTTCGCTGGGCAGCCGCACCGGTTTTCTGAACTCCACAAACAGTTCGATATTGGCCGCAGGCAGATGCTCACCCAGGGCCGCCAGGCTGCGCGCCTTGTTCCATAAACCATGGGCGATGGCCTGGGGAAACCCGAACAGTCTGGCGGTGAGGGCGCTGAGGTGGATCGGGTTGTAGTCGCCGGACACCCGTGCGTAGCGGCGGCCGATGTCGCTGGGGGCGTTCCAGCGCGTCAGTTCGCTGACCTGGGCGGGCGTGGGCAGAGGCTCATCCTCTGCCGGGCCTGACAGCTTCACGCCTCGGCACAGCATGCGGCTCTCGCCTTCCCACAGCAGGCCGAGGGCGTCCTCGACGGTGGTGATCAGGTCGAACGTCGCGCCTTTGGCGTGTGGCTTGAGGTTCTGTGCGTGCACGCCAATCCACAGTTCGCCCACGCCGCCCAAGGGGCGGTGCACGCGAATGCGGTTACTCAAGTGGATCAGCCCGAGCAGGGGAAACGGGAACGCTTTGTCGGTGAGCAATTGCATCTGCACGCCGAAGGCGAGGATATGCGGGTAAGTGGCCGGCAGCATCGGGCTGTCGGCAAAGCCGCACACCTTGCGATAGGCCGCCACCGCCTTGGGATCGACGCTGACCCGGCAGCGCAACCCCTGGTCGGGCAGGCTGGTGCCGCTGATCTTGCGCTTGAGCGCTGCACGCCAATACAGCGGCGGCAGGAAAGGTCGGTTGCTTAAGGTCTGCCACTGCATGCTCACGCTCCCAATAGACTTTGCCCACACACCCGCAGGGCTTGCCCGCTGACCGCGCCGGAGCCCGGCTGGCCTAGCCACGCCACGGCCTCGGCGACGTCCTGAGGCAACCCGCCCTGGCCCAACGAACTCATGCGCCGCCCGGCTTCGCGCAGGGCGAAGGGAATATGCGCGGTCATCTGGGTTTCGATGAACCCGGGCGCGACGGCATTGATACTGATGCCTCGCGCCTTGAGCAACGGCGCCCAGGCTTCGGCCAGGCCGATCAAACCGGCCTTGCTCGCCGCGTAATTGGTTTGCCCGCGGTTGCCGGCGATGCCGCTGATGGAGGCCAGCAGCACCACGCGGGCGTTGTCGCGCAGTGTGCCGCTGTCTAGCAGGGCTTTGGTCAGTACTTGCGGCGCATTCAGATTGACCGCCAGCACGGCATCCCAATATTCCGGGGTCATATTGGCCAGGGTCTTGTCGCGGGTGATGCCGGCGTTATGCACCAGAATGTCGAGACCCTCGGGCAGGTGTTCGATCAACTGCGTGGCAGCGTCTTCGGCGCAGATATCCAGGATGACGGTGCGCGCCCCCAGGCGTGCGGCCAGGGCTTCCAGATCGGCCTTGGCCTGGGGCACGTCGAGCAGGATCACCTCGGCACCGTCGCGGGCCAGGGTTTCGGCGATGGCCGCGCCGATGCCACGGGCGGCGCCGGTGACCAGGGCCTTGCGCCGCGCCAGGGGGCGGGTCCAGTCCTCCACTGGGGTAGCGCAGGCTTGCAGGCGAATCACCTGGCCTGAAATGTAGGCACTCTTCGGCGATAGGAAGAAGCGCAGCGCGCCTTCCAGTTGCGTCTCGGCGCCGTCGCCGACATACAGCAACTGCAACACGCCGCCATTGCGCAGTTCTTTGGCCAGGGAGCGGCTGAAGCCTTCCAGGGCGCGCTGGGCACTGGCGGCAAACGGATCGCTGAGGCTTTCCGGGGCGCGGCCGAGAATCACTAGGTGGGCGCTATGGTCGAGATTTTTCAGCAGCGGCTGAAAGAATTCGCGCAGTTGCTTGAGCGAATCGGTGTGCTGCAGGCCGCTGGCGTCGAACACCACCGCTTTGAGCTTGGGGCCATGGCCGGGGATCCATGTGGGGGCGTCCAGCGGTTCGGCGCCATAGCTGTAAATGGCATCGGTGAGTTTGTTGGCGAACGGCAGCACCTGGGCCGCCAGTGCGCCGCCGCCGAGCAGCAAGGCGCCCTCGACCGGCCGCAGGCGCCCGGCCTGCCAGCGTTCCAGGCGTCCCGGCGACGGCAGGCCAATGGCGGCGACCAGGCGCTGGCCGAGGCTGGAGTTGGCGAAGTCGATATAACGGTCAGACATGGAACGCTCTCCGAAGGCTGGGGTTCAAAGGGTTGACCATCCCAGGGTAGCAGTCGTTCGACTAGGCTTATCCTTCCAGGCCACGGCGGCCGGCCCATCACACACAGGGAGCTTTCCATGACTCAATTGCGGCGTGTAGCGATCATTGGCGCAAATCGCATTCCTTTCGCCCGCTCCAATGGCCCCTACGCTACTGCGAGCAACCAGGCGATGCTGACGGCCGCCCTGGAAGGTCTGATCGAACGCTACAACCTGCACGGCTTGCGCCTGGGCGAAGTGGCCGCCGGTGCGGTACTCAAGCATTCGCGGGATTTCAACCTGACCCGCGAATGCGTGCTGGGCTCGCGCCTGTCGCCGCAAACCCCAGCCTACGACATCCAACAAGCCTGCGGCACCGGGCTGGAGGCGGCGCTGCTGGTGGCCAACAAAATCGCTCTGGGCCAGATCGAATGCGGCATTGCCGGCGGCGTGGACACCACTTCCGACGCGCCGATCGGTGTGAATGAGGGGTTGCGCAAGATCCTGCTGCAGGCCAATCGCAGTAAGTCGATGGCGGATAAATTAAAAGTCCTGTTACAACTTCGTCCCCATCACCTCAAGCCTGAGCTGCCGCGCAATGGCGAACCGCGTACTGGCCTGTCCATGGGCCAGCACTGCGAATTGATGGCCCAGACCTGGCAGATCCCCAGGGCCGAACAGGACCAACTTGCCCTTGAGAGCCATCAGAAAATGGCCGCCGCCTACGCCGAAGGCTGGCACGACGATCTGATCACGCCGTTTTTGGGCCTGACTCGCGACAACAACCTACGCCCCGACCTGACGCTGGAGAAACTCGCCGCCCTCAAACCGGCCTTTGAACGCAGCGAGAAGGGCACCCTCACCGCCGGCAATTCCACGCCACTGACCGATGGCGCCTCCCTGGTGCTGCTGGGTAGTGAGGCGTGGGCTCAGGAACGTGGCCTGCCGATCCTGGCTTACCTGCGCGATGGCGAAGCGGCTGCGGTGGATTTCGTCAACGGCGCCGAAGGCTTGCTGATGGCGCCGGTGTATGCGGTTCCGCGCCTGCTGGCCAGGAACGGTCTGACGCTGCAGGACTTCGATTACTACGAGATCCACGAAGCCTTCGCCGCCCAAGTGTTGTGCACACTCAGGGCCTGGGAAGATGCCGATTACTGCAAGACCCGCCTGGGCCTCGACGCGCCGTTGGGCGCCATCGACCGCAGCCGACTCAATGTCAAAGGCAGCTCCCTGGCGGCGGGGCATCCGTTTGCCGCCACCGGCGGGCGCATTGTTGCCAACTTGGCCAAGTTGTTGGAGACGGCGGGCAAGGGCCGTGGGCTGATCTCGATCTGCGCCGCCGGCGGGCAAGGGGTGAGCGCGATCATTGAGCGTTAACGGCGCCCCGGAATTGGCCTATTGGTTGCATTCTTAAACGGGCAAAGATCAGTCGCCTCTCCCACCCGCGAGCCGATTGCCGTATAACGAGTGCCATACGCGTATTTGGTAACAAAGGACCCACAATAAAAGCTGATGAAGACTCCTAAACGCATTGAACCCCTGATCGAAGACGGTCTGGTCGACGAAGTGCTGCGCCCACTCATGAGTGGGAAAGAAGCAGCTGTTTATGTGGTGCGCTGCGGCAACGAATTGCGTTGCGCCAAGGTTTACAAGGAGGCGAACAAACGAAGTTTTCGTCAGGCATCCGAATACCAGGAAGGCCGTAAAGTCCGTAACAGCCGCCAGGCCCGCGCTATGGCCAAGGGCTCAAAGTTCGGCAAGAAGGAAACCGAAGACGCCTGGCAGAACGCCGAAGTCGCGGCGTTGTTCCGCTTGGCCGGTGCCGGTGTGCGCGTGCCGCAGCCGTATGACTTCCTCGAAGGCGTGCTGCTGATGGAGCTGGTGGCCGATGAGTATGGCGATGCCGCCCCGCGTCTGAACGACGTGGTGCTGGAGCCGGATCAAGCCCGCGAGTATCACGCTTTCCTGATTTCCCAGATCGTGCTGATGCTGTGTACCGGCCTGGTGCACGGTGACCTGTCCGAGTTCAACGTGCTGCTCACGCCGACCGGCCCGGTAATCATCGACCTGCCCCAGGCGGTGGATGCGGCGGGCAACAACCACGCATTCAGCATGCTGGAGCGGGATGTGGGCAACATGGCTTCCTACTTCGGACGCTTCGCCCCGGAGTTGAAAAAAACCAAGTACGCCAAGGAAATGTGGGCGTTGTATGAAGCCGGCACCTTGCACCCTGGCAGCGTCTTGACCGGTGAATTCGACGAGCCGGAAGAACTGGCGGACGTGGGTGGTGTGATCCGCGAGATCGAAGCGGCGCGGCTCGATGAAGAGCGTCGCCAGGCGATTCGGGCGGCGGATGACGCGCCGTCGAGCAAAGTCCCCGACGAACCGCCACCGCCGCCTTGGATGCAATAGTCTGCGGCTGCATGCAGATCAACAGGTGGGAGGGGCGGTGCGACGATTCGACTTGCCCCCGGCGGCACAGGTATCTACACACCTTCGGTAGAAAACATAACCTGAGAAAGTGAGATTTTTTGTGGTGAGCAGGCTTGCCCTGCGCTGGGCTGCGAAGCGGCCCTGAAACCTGACAACCGGTTTTGCCTGATACGCCACAGTGTACGGAGAGGGGGCCGCTCCGCGCCCCAGCGCAGGGCAAGCCTGCTCACCACAGCGTTATGTGTTCGCCTTTAAAACTTTAAGATATCTATGCCCCGATGGCAGCGTTTCAGTCACCGCAACGGCTGGCTGACCCACCGCTGTGGGGCAAGCTCTCTCCCACATTGGGATGCAATATTCTGCGGCTGCATGCAGATCAACAGGTGGGAGGGGCGGTGCAACGATTCGACTTGCCCCGGCGTCACAGGTATCTACACATCTTCGGTAGAAAACATAACCTGAGAAAGTGAGATTTTTTGTGGTGAGCAGGCTTGCCCTGCGCTGGGCTGCGAAGCGGCCCTGAAACCTGACAACCGGTTTTGCCTGATACGCCACAGTGTACGGAGAGGGGGCCGCTCCGCGCCCCAGCGCAGGGCAAGCCTGCTCACCACAGCGTTATGTGTCCGCCTTTAAGACTTGAGGATACCTATGCCCCAATGGCAGCGTTTCACCGCAACGGCTGGCTGATCCACCGCTGTCGGGCAAGCTCTCTCCCACATTGGTTTTGCGTATGGCCTTAGGAGCAGCAAGAGCCGGACGCCAGCTCCTTGAGGATCGGGCAATCGGGCCGATCATCGCCTTGGCAGTGTTCCACCAGGTCCTGCAAGGTGTCGCGCAGTTGGCCCAGTTCCAGGATCTTCTGATTCAACTCGTCGATATGCTGGCGCGCCAAGGCTTTTACGTCGGCGCTGGCGCGGTGGCGGTCTTGCCACAGGGCCAGCAGTTTGCCGACCTCTTCCAGTGAAAACCCCAGATCCCGCGAGCGTTTGATAAACGCCAACGTATGCAGGTCCTCCGCGCCGTACACGCGGTAGCCGCTGTCGGTGCGGTGAGCCGCTTTCAGCAGGCCTATGGATTCGTAATAGCGAATCATCTTGGCGCTGAGCCCACTCTGACGGGCGGCTTGGCCGATGTTCATGGGTGTCGATCCTCCAAATCCTTGGGTTTCCAGGTTTTCAACAGCAAGGCATTGCTCACTACGCTGACGCTGGACAACGCCATCGCCGCGCCCGCCAACACTGGGTTGAGCAGGCCGAAGGCCGCCAGGGGAATGCCAATCAAGTTATACACAAAGGCCCAGAACAGGTTCTGGCGGATCTTGGCGTAGGTCTTGCGGCTGATCTCCAGCGCGGCCGGCACCAAGCGCGGATCGCCGCGCATTAGGGTAATGCCGGCGGCATGCATGGCCACATCGGTGCCGCCGCCCATGGCGATGCCGATATCGGCGGCCGCCAGGGCCGGGGCGTCATTGATGCCGTCGCCGACCATCGCCACCACGCCGGTTTTTTTCAGCGCGGCGACGGTGGCGGCTTTGTCGGCGGGCAGCACTTCGGCATGCACATCGTCGATGCCCAGCGCCTGCGCCACCACCTGCGCACTGCCGCGATTGTCGCCGGTGAGCAGATGGCTGCTGATGCCTTGAGCCGTGAGCTGCCCCACGGCCTGCAACGCACCGGGCTTGAGGGTGTCGCCAAATGCGAACAGCCCCAGCACCCGCGGTTGCCCGCCTTGCTCGATCAACCAGGACAACGTGCGACCTTCGGCCTCCCAGGTCTGAGCGGTTTGCGTCAGATCGCCAGGGTTCAGGCCGCTGTCTTCCAGCAGGCGGCGATTGCCCAAGGCCAGTGGCCGGCCATCGAGGGTGCCGGCGATACCGCGCCCGGTCAGGGATTGGCTGGCGCTGACATCGGCAACGTTCAGCCCCTGTTCGGCGCAGGCTTCCAGCACTGCGTTGGCCAATGGGTGCTCGCTGCCGCGTTGCAGCGCGCCGGCTTGTTGCAACAGTTGGGCTTGATCGCCATCCACCGCGATCATATGCGCGATTTTTGGCGTGCCGGAGGTGAGGGTGCCGGTCTTGTCGAACACTACGGCGCTGACTTCATGGGCACGTTCCAAGGCCTCGGCGTCCTTGATCAGAATGCCGTGTCGCGCGGCGACGCCGGTGCCGGCCATGATCGCGGTCGGCGTGGCCAGGCCGAGGGCGCATGGGCAGGCGATCACCAGCACCGCGACCGCATTGATGATGGCGGTTTCCAGCGGCGCGCCGTACAGCCACCAGCCCACCAGCGTGATCAGCGCCAGCACCAGCACGGTCGGCACAAACACCTGGCTGACTTTATCCACCAGTTTCTGGATCGGCGCCTTGGCGGCCTGGGCGTCTTCTACCAAACGGATGATCCGCGCCAGGACGCTCTCGGCGCCCAGCGCGGTGGTGCGCACCAACAGGCGGCCTTCACCGTTGATGGCGCCGCCGGTGACCTTATCGCCCGGTTGTTTCGGCACGGGCAAGCTCTCGCCGCTGATCAGGGCTTCGTCGGCATGGCTCTGGCCTTCGATCACTTCACCGTCCACCGGGAAGCGTTCGCCGGGTTTGACGCTGACCACGTCGTTGAGGGACAGGGCGTTGATCGCCACCTCTTGTTCATGGCCATCGCGCACGCGGGTGGCGCGCTCGGGGCGCAGGGCTTCCAGGGCGCGGATGGCGCTGGCGGTCTGGCGCTTGGCGCGGCTTTCCAGGTATTTGCCCAGCAGGATCAGGGCAATCACCACTGCGGAGGCTTCGAAATACAGGTGCGGCATGCTGCCAGCGGGGGCGTTGAGCCATTCGTACAGGCTCAGGCCGTAACCGGCACTGGTGCCGATGGCCACCAGCAAATCCATATTGCCCGCTCCGGCGCGCACGGCTTTCCAGGCGGCCACGTAAAAGCGTGCGCCGAGGATAAATTGCACCGGGGTGGCCAGGGCGAATTGCACCCAGGCCGGTAGCATCCAATGCAGGCCGAACGGCTGCACCAGCATCGGCAGCACCAGGGGCAGCGCCAGCACGATGGCCAACAGCAAGGCCCAGCGCTCGCGGTGCAGGCGCTGGGCTTGATCGGCGGCGGTGCGGGTTTCGGTCTGCGGCAGGCTGGCGCTGTAACCGGCCTTGTCGACGGCGGCGATCAGCACGCTGGGGTCCATCTGGCCGAGGACTTCGACGTGGGCACGTTCATTGGCCAGGTTGACGCTGACGCTCTGCACCCCCGGCACCTTGCCCAGCGCGCGCTCGACACGCCCGGCGCAACTGGCGCAGGTCATACCGCCGATGGGCAGGTCAAAGGTGGTGGTTCCATTCATGGGGCAATCCTCCAAGAGAAGTGGCCCCTAGGATCAACCTTGTCCTGTGGGTAAGGTCAAGCGCCTTCAGTATTCCAATGCCGCAGGCTTGAGGTACATGCCGTCCGGGCCTTGGGCGATCCGCAGTTTGCGTACGTCTCCGGCCTTCAACGTGATGTTCTGCGCCGGCGGTGCCAGCAGACCCGGCAAGCAGCCCGGCGCCTGGCCCGGCAGCAACTTGAGGCGCAACGACAGGTTACCCGCCGGCAAGTTGAACGAGGTGGACTGCTCTTGGAACAGCCGGCCGGCCAACTGGTCGTTGAGGTACAGGCCAATCTCGCAATTGGTCGGCACTTCCAGGCGTTCCCGGGAAATGATCAGCACCGCATAGTCTTCTGCGGCCAGGGCCTGGGGCGCGGCGGCAGACAAGCTCATCAGGCCCACAAGGCCAAAAAACGACCAGCGCATGGCGAGTACTCCGTGGTTCACAGCTTGAGAAAGTTGAAGCTTGGCCGACGTGGCCGCCGAATACCAGCCCGGCCGATTTCTCAGGAACTTGACCTTGCCATCGTGGCAAGGTCGAGACTGGGTCCAACCTCATCAAAGGAGTCATGTCATGCAAGTATTCACTGTGGAAGGAATGACCTGCGGCCATTGCGTCAAAGCGGTGACCCAAGCGGTACAGAGCCAGGACCCGACAGCCGAAGTGAAGGTGGACCTGGCGGCGAAGCAGGTCAGCGTGCAGAGCCAGCTGAGCCGTGAAGCGATTGCCGGGCTGATCAAGGAGGAAGGCTACAGCGTCGTCTGAAATTTAATAGTTAGCGAGCTATCGTAATGTTCAAGGCACCCAAGCACGGCTAGACTGTCGGGCTGCCGACTCACTTGGGTGCCTGATGAACCTTCGCATAATTCTGATCCTGGGTGCCCTGAGCGCCTTCGCTCCACTGGCGATCGATTTTTACTTGCCGGGTTTTCCGGCGATGGCCACCGCGTTTGCCACCGATGAAAAACATATCCAACTGACTTTGGCGGTGTATTTCGCCGGCCTGGCTATCGGCCAATTGATCTACGGCCCCCTGGCAGACCGTTTCGGTCGGCGCGGGCCGCTGCTCAGCGGCGTGACCCTGTTTACGTTGGCCTCCTTCGCCTGTGCCTTTGCGCCGTCCCTGGAATGGCTGATCGGCGCGCGCTTTGTGCAAGCCCTGGGTGGCTGCGCGGGCATGGTGATTTCCCGCGCGGTGGTCAGCGACAAATGCGATGCCGTGGGCTCGGCCAAAGTGTTCTCCCAACTGATGCTGGTGACCGGCCTGGCGCCGATCCTCGCGCCGCTGGCCGGTGGCTTGATGGTGGGGTTGTGGGGCTGGCAGTCGATCTTCCTGGCGTTGTCGATCTTTAGCGTGATGGCGGCAGTCGCCGTGGCGGTAGGGTTGCCGGAAACTTTCCCGGCCCACCAACCGCGCCAGCCATTGTCCGGCTCGCTGCGTCGTTATCTCGGGTTGCTGTCGGACCGGGTCTACCTCGGCTATGCCCTCACCGGTGCGCTGTCGATTGCCGGAATGTTTGCCTACATAGCCGGTTCACCTTTCGTATTTATCAAACTCTACGGCGTGCCAGCCGAGCATTACGGCTGGGTGTTCGGCTCCAACGCCGCCGGTTTTATCCTGGTGGCTCAGCTCAATGCCCGACTGTTAGCCAAACGTGGCCCGGCATTTTTGCTGTCGCGCACAGTGTGGGTGTACGTGGCGGCGGCGCTGACGCTGCTGGGAGTGGCCGCGCTGCGCACCCAAGCGTTGTGGCCTCTGCTGATACCGCTGTTTATCTGTATCGCCAGCCTGGGTTGCATACTGCCTAACACCTCGGCCTGTGCTATGGCAGGCCAGGGTGCGCGGGCCGGTAGTGCTTCGGCATTGCTCGGTTGTATTCAGTTCGGCGTGGCGGCGGGGGCGGCGTCGTTGGTGGGGGCGTTGCACGATGGCACAGCGATGCCGATGGCGATGGTCATCAGCTTGTGCGGGCTATTGGCGGTGACAGTGGCCATGTCGACCTTGCGCCTGCAACGGGCCAGGGCCGTGCAGGCGCAGGGCTGACCGAGGGGGTCAGCCAGCGGCGGCGCGCTGCTGGTTGACCCGGAAATTGTGCGGCGCCTGAATGCGCGCTTGCAGGGTCTCGGCAAAGGCGCGGGCCTCGGCTTCACTGCGGAAGGTAATGGTTCTCTGGTCCAGACGGACCTCCCATTGAGATTTTGCTAACGCTTTTATCAGGATCTTCATTGCTGACTTCCTCACGTAAAAGAATCGTGGCAAAGGCGGCCAATATAAACCCGAATGCGCTCGCAAATATGACAAAGGTCAACTGTCTGACTAGCGGCGTCGTCCATCACTCACACGAGTAACAGACGACGCCTACAGACCTGTTTCAGAAACCTTCCAACACGATCTTGCCTTTGGCCTTGCCGCTCTCCAGCAACGCGTGAGCCCGACGCAGATTGGCCGCGTTGATCGCACCGAAGTGCTCGCCCACGGTGGTTTCCAGCGTGCCGGCGTCGATCAGTTCAGCCACGCGATTGAGCAGGTGGTGTTGTTCGATCATGTCCGGCGTCTCGAACATCGAGCGGGTGTACATAAACTCCCAATGCAGCGACAGGCTCTTGCGCTTGAGCTTGCTGACGTCCAGTGCCTTGGGGTCGTCGATCAGCGCGAGCTTGCCCTGAGGTTGCAGCGCTTCGACCAACTGATCCAGGTGGTGCTCGGTCTGGGTCAGGCTGGCGACATGGGTCACTTGCGCTTCGCCGGCCTGTTGCAAGGCTTGGCTCAGCGGCTGGCTGTGGTCGATCACCCGATGGGCGCCCAGTGCTTTGGCCCATGCCTGGGTTTCCGGGCGCGACGCGGTGCCGATCACCTTCAATGCCGTCAGTTGCCGGGCCAGTTGGGTGAGGATCGAACCCACACCGCCGGCGGCGCCGACGATCAGCAGGCTCTGGCCTTCATCTTCCTTGCCCTCGCGAATCTGCAGGCGCTCGAACAGCAGTTCCCAGGCCGTGATAGCGGTCAGCGGCAGCGCGGCGGCTTCGGCAAAGTTCAGGCTCTTGGGCATATGCCCGACGATGCGTTCGTCCACCGTGTGCAGTTCGCTGTTGCCGCCCGGGCGGGTCAGGGAGCCGGCGTAGAACACCTTGTCGCCAGCTTTGAAGAGGGTCACGTCGCTGCCGACCGCCTTGACCACCCCGGCGACGTCCCAGCCCAGCACCTTGGCAGCGCCGTGTTCGGGGGCGACGTTCTGGCGCACTTTGGTGTCCACCGGGTTGACCGAGATGGCTTTGACTTCTACCAGCAGGTCGCGGGGGCCGGCGACGGGGGCCGGCAATTCGATGTCTTGCAGGGACAGGGGATCGTTGATGGGCAGTGACGCGTAGTAGGCAATGGCTTTCATGGAGGCTCCGGAAAATAGCGGTGATCAGGCGAGAAAATTCAGGCGTTTGAGTTCGAAATGTTCGAGTACCTGCGCCGCCTCGGCGCGGAAGTGCTGGATATGCGCACTCTGGTCGTGGGCGGCCAGGGCTGCGTCGTCGCGCCAACGTTCGAGCATGTAGAAGGTCCCGGGGTGTTGCTGGTCCTGATGCAGGTCGTACTGCTCGCAGCCGTCTTCACGGCGTGTGGGTTCAAGCAGACTGCGCAGCAGGGTTTCCAGGGCGGCCTGTTGGCCAGGTTTGGCGATCAGCGTGGCGATCACGTTAAAGGCAGCGGACATAAGCGACTCCTGGCACGTTAAACACGGGGTGGGCTGATGATTGGCTATTTCCCGCCATCATAAAAGCGGCTAAAACAGAGGGCTGTTTCAACGGAATTTTGATAATGCTGCGCTTCGATGATTTGCAATTGTTTGTACGAGCAGCGGACTTGGGCAGCCTGTCGGCAGCGGCGCGGGTGATGGACCTGTCGCCGGCGGTGGCCAGTGCGGCGCTCAAGCGCATTGAGCAGCAGTTGGGCGCGCGTTTGCTGGCGCGCTCCACCCGCAGCCTGCGCTTGACCGCCGAGGGCGAAGGGTTTCTGGAGTATGCCCGAGCTGCGTTGGGTTCCTTGGATGAGGGCCGGCGCTTGCTGGCCAGCGGTCAGGACCATGTCAGCGGCGTGCTGCAACTCTCGGCACCGTCGGACTTTGGCCGTAACCAATTACTGCCCTGGCTGGATGAGTTCCAGCGTGAACATCCGCAGCTCAACGTGCGCCTGTTGTTGGGTGATCGAATCGCCGACCTGTTTCGCCAACCGGTGGATATCGCCCTGCGCTACGGCGAACCCGAGGACTCCAGCCTGGTGGCGCTGCCCGTGGCGCCGAGCAACGTGCGTGTGCTATGCGCCGCCCCCAGTTATTTGGCGCGTCACGGCGAACCCCGTCACCTGGAACAACTGGCTCAGCACAATTGCCTGCTGTACATGCTCGGTAGCCGCGTGCATGACCATTGGGCGTTTCGCGACGGTAAGCGCGACATCAGTCTGACGGTCAGCGGCGACCGTTTCAGCGACGACGCCGATGTGGTGCGGCGCTGGGCGGTGGCCGGGGTGGGCATTGCCTACAAATCCTGGCTGGATGTGAGCACCGACGTGCTCGCCGGGCGCCTGCGCTTGATCCTCCCAGAGCTGCGCGGCGAGCCCACACCGCTCAATCTGCTGTGTGCCCATCGGGCGCAATTGAGCAAACCCGTCAACTTGCTGCGGGACATGCTGGTCACCCGTTGTGCGAACTTGACCGCGCAAATGCCGGAGCCAGCAGGGGCTGGGCAATAGCCTCCACCACAGCCAGAAATTTCACTCATGTTCTGTCCCTATTCGCGCTGTCAGACGCCGCGGAACCGGCCCATGGCGCACCTATACTTTGGCGCCAACCGCAGCAGAAAAGTGATTTAACAGGGAGTGAACCGATGGAAGCAGCACCTTGTATCAGTCAGATCGCCGGCTTGCTCGCCGAGCCGAAACGCGCCGCCATGCTCTGGGTTTTGATGGACGGCTCCGCTAAGACTTCAGAAGAACTCGCCAGGTTGACCGGGCTCTCGCCAGCGTCGGCCAATGCGCATTTGGCGCGGCTCACCGGCAGTGGCTTGCTACGGGCCGAGGCGCGGCGTGGCAAGCGTCTGTTTCGGGTGGCCGCCGCCGATGTCAGCCTCGCCATCGATGCGTTGGCCAGTACCACCCTGGCCAGTGCCGCCCGTGCCGCGCCCTGTTCGCCGGAACCGACGCTGTTGGCGCCGCCGTCACTGCGTCGGGCGCGACTGTGTCACGGCCATCTCGGCGGCGAGCTGGCGGCGGGGTTGTACGAGCGCATGATGGAGGCGAGGTGGATCGAGCGTTATGAACAACGCACCGATGTCACCGTCAAGGGGGCCCAGCAACTGGCGAACTTGGGCATTTTCACCCAGGCACTAAGCTCGCCGCTGACCTGCGATTGTTTCGACTGGAGTCAGCAGCATCCGCACTTGGGCGGTGCGCTGGGGGCGGGGTTGCTGCAATTGTTTCTGCAATCGAACTGGGTCAGCCTGATCAATGATTCCCAGGCGCTACAGGTCAGTGAGATCGGGCAGCAGGAAATCGACCGCCTGGCTGCGCCTGAATAGTCGTGGCGTCGTTGAGAGTTTTAATCAGGTCGCATCCAGCAAAAATCTGGAAAAAGCATGCCGCACACTCGTCCTCGGGCTTTTCTTACTGGGGGGGTGGCATGGGTATGCAAGGTTTTAGCGCAGCGGAACGCCTCGAACGGTTACCCATCAGCGGTTACCACCGAGTGATTTTTATCATCATTGCCTTGGCGTTTTTTTTTGACTCCATGGATCTTGCGATGATGACCTTCCTGTTGGGCTCGATCAAAACCGAGTTCGGGCTGAGCACCGCCCAGGCGGGGTTGCTCGCCAGTTCGAGTTTTTTCGGCATGGTGGTGGGGGCGTCGTTGTCCGGGATGCTCGCCGATCGCTTCGGGCGTAAGCCGGTGTTTCAGTGGAGCATCGTGCTGTGGGGCTTGGCCAGCTATCTGTGTTCCACGGCGCAGACCGTGGAGACATTGACGCTGTTTCGTATCCTGCTGGGGATCGGCATGGGCATGGAGTTTCCGATTGCGCAATCGATGCTGTCCGAGCTGATCCCGGCCAAGGCGCGCGGGCGCTATATCGCGTTGATGGATGGTTTCTGGCCGCTGGGCTTTGTGGCGGCGGGGGTGCTGTCGTATTTCCTGCTGCCGGTGATCGGCTGGCGTGACATCTTCCTGGTGTTGGCGGTGCCGGCGGTGTTTGTGTTGGCAATCCGTTTTTTCATCCCCGAATCGCCGCGCTGGTTGGAACAGGCCGGCCGCCATGACGCAGCGGACAAGGTGCTGATTGGGATCGAGAACAAAGTGCGTACCTCCCTGGGCCGCACCGACTTGCCGGAACCGATTCGCCTGCCACGGGTGCAGAGCGTGCCGGGGAATTTCTTTTCGGCATTCCAGCAATTGTGGTCCGCGCAGTATCGCCAGCGCACGCTGATGATCTGGAGCGTCTGGTTCTTTGCCCTGCTCGGTTTCTACGGGCTGACCTCGTGGCTGAGCGCGCTGTTGCAGCAGTCCGGTTTCGCGGTGACCCAATCGGTGTACTACACGGTGATCATTTCCCTGGGCGGGATCCCCGGCTTTTTGATGGCGGCCTGGTTGGTCGAGCGCTGGGGGCGTAAACCGGTGTGTGTGGTGACATTGCTCGGTGGCGGCTTGATGGCGTTTCTGTATGGGCAGAGTGCAGTGTTTGGCGGCAATGTCGGCTTGCTGATCACCACGGGGCTGTTGATGCAGTTCTTTTTGTTTGGCATGTGGGCGGTGCTCTACACCTACACGCCGGAGTTGTACCCCACGTCGGCGCGGGCGACCGGGTCCGGGTTTGCCTCGGCGATTGGCCGGGTCGGTTCGTTGCTGGGGCCGTTGGTGACCGGGCTGGTGTTTCCGGTGACCGGGCAGGGCGGAGTATTTGCCTTGGGCGCGCTATGTTTTGCGGTGGCGGCGCTGGTGGTGTGGGTATTTGGGATGGAAACCAAGGGCAAAACGTTGGAAGAGTTGGCCGAAGCCTGAAAACCGCTGCGCAAAAGAAGGGAGGGTGCAAGCACCCTCCCTTCTTTCGTTACGGCTTGATCAAGCGCGCATCCAGGCTGTTCTGGGCCAGGCGTTTGGCCTGATCCTGGGTCATGCCCAGTGATTCATACAGTGCATAGAAGTTTTCGGTGACATAACCGCCGAAGTACGCCGGGTCATCCGAATTCACCGTCACCTTCACGCCCCGCTCAAGCATGTCGAGGATGTTGTGCTGGGCCATGTCGTCGAACACGCAGAGCTTGGTGTTGGACAACGGGCACACGGTGAGCGGAATTTGCTCGTCGATGATGCGCTGCATCAGGCGCTCGTCTTCGATGGCGCGCACGCCGTGGTCGATACGCTGGATTTTCAGCAGGTCGAGGGCTTCCCAGATGTATTCCGGTGGGCCTTCTTCGCCGGCGTGTGCCACGGTGAGGAAGCCTTCATGGCGTGCGCGATCGAACACGCGCTGGAACTTGCTTGGCGGGTGGCCCATTTCCGAGCTGTCCAGGCCAACGGCCACGAACGCATCGCGGAACGGCAGGGCCTGGTCCAGGGTTTTCTCGGCATCTGCTTCACTCAGGTGGCGCAGGAAACTGAGGATCAAACCGCTGGTGATGCCCAATTGCTGCTCGCCATCTTTGAGCGCGGCGGCGATGCCGTTCAGCACCACCTCGAACGGGATGCCACGATCGGTGTGGGTTTGCGGATCGAAGAACGGCTCGGTGTGGATCACGTTCTGGGCTTTGCAGCGCAGCAGGTAGGCCCAGGTAAGGTCGTAAAAATCCTGGGAGGTGCGCAGCACATCGGCGCCCTGGTAGTACAGGTCGAGAAATTCTTGCAGGTTATTGAAGGCGTAGGCCTTGCGCAGGGTGTCGACGTCGTTCCACGGCAGCGCGATTTTATTGCGCTCGGCCAGGGCAAACAGCAGCTCAGGCTCCAGCGAACCCTCCAGGTGCAGGTGCAGTTCGGCCTTGGGCAGGGCGTTGAGCCAATCGTACATGTCTAAATTCTCATCAGGTGCAATCGCCGCATTCTACAGGCCATGGCTGAAATAATCGGCAAAACCTGACCAGCAGGAGAGTATTCGTTTTATTCGCGCAAGGGCGACGTGAACTAAGGTGTAACGAAACGTTAGCGGCGTGGCGCAGTCTGTACCCCATCAATGACTGATTTGCCGCATTAAAAGGCCCGGAATGCTCACATCCCTCAAGCAAGAAAAATTCATGCTGCTGGCGCTGATTGCCGCCATCGCCGCCTATCCGTTGGAGCATTGGATGCTGCACAGCGGGCAAATGGTGGCGCTGCTCGCGGGGCTGGCGCTGATCGCGTTTATCGTGATGGCTTCGATGCGTGTAGCCCACCACGCCGAGCAACTGGCGGAAAAAGTCGGCGACCCCTACGGCACTATGATCCTGACCCTCGCGGCCGTGCTGGTGGAGGTGGTGATCCTGGCGATCATGATGAGTAACGAACCTTCACCGACCCTGGTGCGCGACACCATTTACTCGGCGGTGATGCTCGACATCAACGGCATCCTTGGCCTCGCTGCGCTGATGGGCGGGATCAAGCATGGTGAACAGTCCTACAACGACGATTCTGCGCGGACCTACAGCGTGATGATCCTCACCGCCATGGGCGTGTCGATGGTGGTGCCGGAATTTATCCCCAGAGGCGATTGGAAAATTTACTCGGCCTTCACCATCGGCGCGATGGTGGTGCTGTACACCTTGTTCCTGAGGATGCAGGTGGGGCCGCACAGTTACTTCTTCAGTTACAGCTACCCGGAAAAACGCCGTAAGCAGTTGCCGGCAGACGCGGAAGCGCCGCCGGTCAGCCTGGCGTTTTCCATTGGCACTTTGGTGTTCGGTGTGGTGGTGATTGGTGCGTTGGCAGAGGTCATGTCCAAGACTCTCGACCTTGGCCTGGAAGGCACGGGCGCGCCGCCGGTAGTGACGGCGATTGTGGTGGCGGCGATTTCGGCGGCGCCGGAAATTCTGACGGCATTGCGCGCCGCGTTGGCCAACCGTATGCAGTCGGTGGTCAACATCGCGTTGGGTGCTTCGTTGTCAACAGTGATCCTGACCGTGCCGGTAATGGAGGCCATGGCGCTCTACACCGGCCAGCCGTTCCAGATGGCAATGACCCCCGTGCAAACCGTGATGGTGTTTATCACGCTGATCGTCAGCGCGATCAACCTCAACGATGGCGAAACAAACGCCATCGAAGGGATGACCCACTTTGTGCTGTTTGCGACGTTTATCATGTTGTCGCTGCTGGGCCTGTAAGCGCAGCAGCGTAAGGTGGGTGAGGACGCCGGGATCAGCTCCCGGCGATCAACGCCCGCGCCGCCTGGCTGTGATCGGCAATCAAGCCTTTCAGATCCAGGCCTTCCACCTGCCCGTCGATGACTCGCCACTGCCCGCCGACCATCACCCGATCCGCTCGGTCCGCGCCGCACAGCAGCAGCGCCGAGATCGGATCATGGCTGCCGGAAAAGCGCAGCTCATCCAGCTTGAACAGCGCCAGGTCGGCTTGTTTGCCAACGGCCAACTCGCCTATATCCGTACGCCCCAACAACTGCGCCGAGCCTTTAGTGGCCCAGCCGAGCACGCCTTCGGGGGTGATGTGCTGCGCGCCATAACGCAAGCGCTGGATATACAGGGCCTGGCGCGCTTCGAGGATCATGTTCGACGCGTCGTTGGAGGCCGAGCCGTCCACACCCAGGCCGATTGGCGCGCCGGCGGCGATCAGGTCCAGGGTCGGGCAGATGCCCGAAGCCAAGCGCATATTGGAGCTTGGGCAGTGACAGATACCGGTACCGGCCTCGCCCAGGCGCGCGATTTCATCCGGGTTGAAGTGAATGCCGTGGGCCAGCCAGGTGCGCTGGCCGAGCCAGCCGACGCTGTCGAGGTAGTCCACCGTGCGCAGGCCGAAGCGCTGCAGGCAGAAGTTTTCTTCGTCGAGGGTTTCGGCCAGATGGGTGTGCAGGCGCACATCGAGTTGAGTGGCCAATTCGGCACTGGCGCGCATGATTTCCGGCGTGACTGAAAACGGCGAGCAGGGTGCCAGGGCGATCTGGATCTGCGCGCCGTCGCCGCGCTGGTGGTAGGCGCGGATCAGGCGTTGGCTGTCGTCCAGGATCACTTGGCCTTGTTGCACGGTTTGCTGCGGTGGCAGGCCGCCATCGGCTTCGCCCAAGCTCATGGAGCCGCGGGTGAGCGTGGCGCGCATGCCCAGTTCGCGCACGCTGTCCACTTGCACATCGATGGCGTGTTCCAGGCCGTCGGGGAACAAGTAGTGATGGTCGGCCGCAGTGGTGCAGCCGGACAGCAACAGCTCGGCCAATGCTACTTTACTGGCCAGGGCGAGTTTTTCCGGGGTCAGCCGCGCCCATACCGGGTAAAGGGTTTTCAGCCACGGAAACAACGGCTGATTGACTACCGGCGCCCAGGCACGGGTGAGGGTCTGGTAGAAGTGATGGTGTGTGTTGATCAGGCCCGGCAGGACCACATGTTCACGGGCATCGAAGACCTGTTCGCAAGGTTGCGCAGGGACTTGGCCAGCCGATAGCACTTCGGCGATCACACCGTTTTGCAGCACCAGGCCGCCACGGGCATCGAGGCCATTGGCAGTGAAAATCGCGAGGGGGTTTTTTAACCAGATACGGGTCGCAGGCATTGGCCGGCTCCTCTGAATGATGGGTTCAGGTTTGCCAGCTCAGTGTTGCCCTGTCTGCTGATCCAGGGTCGCCGGTGGGGGCGAGGGGCTAGAGTACGTGGAGTTCGGTTTGTAGGAAAGCGGATTGATTTGTGTGGGAGGGATAAGCCCCTCCCACATTTTTTTCGTGTGTACTTACCAGGCGATTGTGTCGCCTTTGTAGTCCACGAAATGATGGCCACCTTTGCCGGCGAAGGCATTCACTTGATCCACCAGACCACGCACGCTGGTATCGACATCAATATGGGCGTTTTCGCCGCCCATGTCGGTTTTGACCCAGCCCGGGTGCATCGACAGCACCGTTAGCCGGTGGTCGCCCAATTGGGTGATAAAGCTGTTGGTCATGGAATTGAGCGCAGCCTTACTGGCTTTGTACAGCGCCATCTCCGAGCCGTCGGGAATGGTGACGCTGCCCAGCACCGAACTCATGAACGCCAACACACCGCTGTCTTTGCGGATTTGCCCGACAAAACGCTGGGCCAGGTTGATCGGCGCTACGGCGTTGGTGAAGAACAGCTGGCCGACTTCGGCCAGGGTGGCGTGGCCGGGTTCCTGATTGTCCGGGCCTTTGACGCCGGCATTGATGAACAGCAGATCGAAGGTGCGCTCTTTGAGGCGCTGGTTCAGGGCGATCACGGCTTGTTGATCGTCCATGTCGAGTTTCTCGATCTGCACCGGGCCAACGGCTTTCAGCGCATCGGCTTTGCTCGGATCGCGCACGGTGGCGGTCACGTCCCAGCCGTCCTGGAGCAGTTGCTTGACCAGGCCAAGACCCAGCCCGCGGGAGGCGCCGATGATCAGTGCGGTTTTTGGCGTAGACATGAAAGGCTTCCTTTGAAATCGCGGTTCAGGGAGATTCAGCGCACAACAGTAGCAGTTTCAGCGTTGCAGGAGGATGCGGCCACGGCTCAAGTCTGCGAGCTGGGTTTGCAGGGTTTCGATCTGCGCTTCCCCCAGGGCCAGATGCAATTCGACACCATTGGCGGTGAAGGTTTCTTCCACCACCAGCCCGCCCAATTCGGCCACGCGCAGTTTGACCAGGTTCAATTCGGAGAAGCCGCACGCACAACGCAACGGCACGCGGCTGATCAGCTCGATGCGCTCGGCGTTTTGTAAGCATTTATTCGCGCCACCGCCATAGGCACGGGCAAGCCCACCGGTGCCCAGTTGGATACCGCCGTACCAGCGGATGACCAGCACGGCGACCTGGTCAAAACCTTGGGCCTCGATGGCGGCCAGGATCGGTCGCCCGGCCGTGCCGCCGGGTTCGCCGTCGTCGTTGCTGCGGTATTGATCGCCCAATTTCCAGGCCCAGCAGTTGTGCGTGGCATCGAGAACGCTGTGCTCCTGAAAAAACGCCTGGGCGTCCTGTGGGCTGGTGATCGGCACAGCGAGGGTGATAAAGCGGCTTTTGCGTATCTCTTCACGAAACTCGCAAAGGCCGGTGAGCGTGAAAGGCATAAGTTGCTTCGTCTAGAGGGCCGGCTTGATGCCGCAGCCTTTGAGAATGATATGGATCAGGTTGGTGCCGGCGTCTTCCATGTCTTGTTTGGTCAGGCGCGTACGCCCGGTGACGCGGCAGATCTGGGTAGCGAAATCGGCGTAGTGCTGGGTGCTGCCCCACAGCAGGAAGATCAGGTGCACGGGGTCCACGGGGTCCATTTTGCCGGCGTCGATCCAGGCCTGGAACACCGCCGCACGCCCGCTGAACCAGGCGCGGTAGTCCTGGCTGAAATATTCTGTGAGGCATTCGCCGCCGCTGATGATTTCCATGGCGAAGATCCGCGAGGCCTGGGGCTGGCGCCGTGAGAACTCCATCTTGGTGCGGATGTAGCGGGTCAGGGCCTCGGCGGGATCGTCCTCGGCGGTCAGCGTGTTGAAGGTGCTGTCCCATAGCTCAAGGATATTGCTGAGCACCGCGATATACAGGCCCAGTTTATTGGTGAAGTAGTAGTGCAAGTTGGCCTTGGGCAGCCCGGCGCTGGCAGCAATGGTGTTCATGCTGGTGCCCTTGTAGCCATGGCGCGCGAACTCATCCTCAGCAGCCTGGAGAATCGCTTGTTCGTTCTTTTGCCGGATGCGGCTGGCGGGCTTACCGGCGTGGTGGCTGTGGGCAGGAACTTCGAGGCTCATGGAGATTACCGTGCTGATCGATAGAGACGACGTGTGCACAGATAACCCACCCTCAAGCCCCAGACAAGTCCCGATGCAATAAAACCGTCAAAGCGGCTCCAGCGTGTCGCTTTCGGTTGCGTGGTTTACGGCGGCGCCGGGGGTTTTGGCCTCCGGCAATAGCACGCACAACACAATCGCGGTCAGGCCGCCGCTGGTGATGGCGGAATCGAACAGATTCTGTATCAGCGCGGGCATCAGGTGTAGCAGGTTTGGCTGGGCAGCGATCCCCAGGCCGACGCCGAACGAAGTTGCGATGATCAGCATGCTGCGCCGGTCCAGTGGCGCCTGCGCGAGGATGCGCACCCCGGCGGCGGCGACACTGCCGAACATCACCAGGGTCGCGCCGCCCAATACCGGCTTGGGGATTTGCTGCAGCACGGCCCCAATCAGCGGAAACAAACCGAGGCAGAACAGCACCACGCCGATATATAAGCCGACGTAACGGCTGGCGACGCCGGTGAGTTGGATCACCCCGTTGTTCTGCGCGAAGGTAGTGTTGGGGAACGCACTGAAGGTGGCGGCGATCATGCAGCTCACCCCGTCACCCAGCACGCCGCCTTTGAGCCGGCTTATATAGGAAGGGCCACTGATGGGTTGGCGGGCGATCATGCAATTGGCAGTCAGGTCGCCGACAGTTTCGATGCTGCTGATCAGATAGATCAGCGCAATCGGCAGGAAAGCGCTCCAGTCGAAGTTGAAACCAAACCGAAACGGTATCGGCAAGCTGACCAGAGGCAAGTCCGGCAAGGCCTGAGGCACCAGTTTGCCGCTGAACCAGGCCGCCAGACTGCCCAGGGCCAGGCCGATGATAATCGCCGAAAGCCGCACCCACGGTGTGTTCGAGCGATTGAGCAGAATGATCGTTAGCACCACGAACAGCCCCAATGCCAGGTTGGTCGGAGCGCCGAAATCGGCGGCGTTGAAACCGCCGCCCAGGTCGGTAATGCCGACCTTGATCAGGCTGATGCCGATCAGCGTTATCACGATGCCGGTGACCAGCGGCGTAATTACCCGGCGCAACTGCCCGATAAAGCGGCTGAGGACGATCTGCACGGCCGCGCCGAAAAAGCACACGCCGAAGATCATCGCCATGATGTCTTCCGGGCTGCCGCCGCGTTGCTTGACCAGAAAACCGGCTGACAGCACCGCGCCGAGAAACGCAAAGCTGGTGCCTTGCAGGCAGATCATTCCGGCGCCGATACCAAACGGCCTACGCGCTTGGATGAAGGTGCCCACACCGGAAACCATCAACGCCATGCTGATCAGGTAGGGCAAATGCGCGGTAAGGCCGAGGGTGGAGCCGATGATCAGCGGCGGAGTGATGATACCGACGAAGGCGGCCAACACATGCTGCAAGGCGGCCAATAGGGCGGGGGCGGGTTTTGGGCGGTCGTTGAGACCGTAGATCAGGTCGCTGGGGCTGGAGGATTCTGGTGGCATGGCGGGCAAACTCAAGGCGGACGGTTCTAGGTCCTGATGCCCTTGCAAAAAGCTGTCCAGTTGCTCAGCTTTTGCGCCGAGGCCCGATTTAGCGTGTTGCAGCCAAGCTGTCGAGAAAGCTTTCCAGCACCAAATGAGGGCGACGGCCCTTGCGCGTGACCGATGCCAGGCTCAAATCGTAAAAACGTGTAGCCGGTTTCAGCGCACGCAGTCGGCCTTGTTGTACCCATAGGTTGGCGTAGTGATCAGGTAAATAGCCGATATAGCGACCAGTGAGGATCAGAAACGCCATGCCTTCGCGGTCCGACGCGCTGGCGGTGCAGTTGAGCGCCTGGTAGTGAGCCTGGATGTCTGCGGGCAGGCGAAAGGTCGGGGCGATTGCGTCCTGGCTATCGATGCGGGTGTCGTCCAGCGCTTTGTCGTCGGCATAGAACAGCGGATGACCGACTGCGCAGTAAAGCAGCGAACGTTCGCTGTAGAGCGGCTGGTATTCCAGGCCGGACAGCGCGCTGGCTTGGGGCACAACTCCCACATGCAGGCGGCCGTCGAGTACGCCTTGCTCCACTTCGTTGGGTGCGATCATGCGGATCTGAATCTGCACGTCCGGGCCCCGTTCCTTCAATTGTGCCAAGGCGTGTGTGATGCGCATGTGAGGCAGGGTGACAAGGTTGTCGGTGAGACCGATGATTAATTCGCCGCGTAAGTGCTGGTGCAGGCCGTTGACCTCGGTGCGAAAACTTTCCAGCGCGCTCAACAACTGCAGGGCCGACTGGTACACCTCGCGCCCTTCCTCCGTGAGCGAAAACCCCGCGCGGCCACGCTGGCAGAGCCTCAATCCCAGCCGCTGTTCAAGGTCGCTCATTTGCTGGCTGATGGCCGAGCGCCCGATGCCGAGCACGGTTTCTGCCGCCGAGAACCCGCCGCATTCCACCACGCTGCGAAAGATGCGCAATAAGCGGATATCAAAGTCGCTGACTTGAGCCAGGGGATCGGGACGACGGATGCTCATAGTTTAGTGAAGCCCTGACTGAAGGTTAGAAAAGTTGGATTTCACCGACTTTATCGCCATGGCAATTTAGCTGCAAGAACGCTTTCAATCCCGACGCTGCCTTTTGCCCTGCGAGGTTTTGCTGATGAATATGCCTGAAAACGCCCCTTCGTCCCTGGCCAGCCAACTCAAGTTGGATGCGCATTGGATGCCGTATACCGCTAACCGTAATTTCCAGCGCGATCCACGCCTGATCGTGGCCGCAGAGGGTAGCTGGCTGACGGATGACAAGGGGCGCAAGGTCTACGATTCGTTATCAGGCCTGTGGACCTGCGGCGCCGGGCACACCCGCAAAGAAATTCAGGAAGCGGTGGCCAAGCAATTGGGCACGTTGGACTACTCGCCGGGCTTCCAATATGGTCATCCGCTGTCCTTTCAACTGGCGGAAAAGATTACCGATCTGACCCCCGGAAACCTCAATCATGTGTTTTTCACCGATTCTGGCTCCGAGTGCGCCGACACCGCGGTGAAGATGGTGCGGGCTTACTGGCGCTTAAAAGGCCAGGCCACCAAGACCAAGATGATAGGCCGCGCACGGGGTTATCACGGGGTGAACATCGCCGGCACCAGCCTTGGCGGTGTGAACGGTAACCGTAAGATGTTTGGCCAGGCGCTGATGGATGTTGACCATCTCCCGCACACCTTGCTGGCAAGCAATGCGTTTTCCCGCGGCATGCCTGAGCAGGGCGGCATCGCCTTGGCAGATGAGTTGCTCAAGTTGATCGAGCTGCATGACGCGTCGAACATCGCCGCGGTGTTCGTCGAGCCGATGGCCGGTTCGGCGGGCGTGCTGGTGCCGCCACAGGGTTACCTCAAGCGCCTGCGCGAGATCTGCGATCAGCACAATATCCTGCTGGTATTCGATGAAGTGATCACCGGTTTCGGCCGCACCGGCTCGATGTTCGGTGCGGACAGCTTTGGTGTGACCCCGGACTTGATGTGCATCGCCAAACAAGTCACCAACGGCGCGATCCCCATGGGCGCAGTGATTGCCAGCAGCGAGATCTATCAAACCTTCATGAACCAGGCGACGCCGGAGTACGCAGTGGAGTTCCCCCACGGCTACACCTACTCGGCGCACCCGGTCGCTTGCGCGGCGGGCCTGGCGGCGTTGGACCTATTGCAGAAGGAAAACCTGGTGCAGAGCGTAGCCGAAGTCGCTCCGCACTTTGAGAATGCGCTGCACGGTTTGAAGGGCAGCAAGAACGTAATCGACATTCGCAACTATGGCCTGGCCGGCGCGATCCAGATCGCCCCGCGTGACGGAGACGCCATTGTGCGTCCATTCGAGGCCGGCATGGCTTTGTGGAAGGCGGGGTTCTACGTGCGCTTCGGTGGCGACACGCTGCAGTTCGGGCCAACCTTCAACAGCAAGCCGCAGGACCTGGATCGCTTGTTCGACGCGGTCGGCGACGTGCTGAACAAAATCGACTGATTTCTCCTTCTATATAGAACAACTTTTCAGGAGCCCTGCATGAGCCTTATCCAGCATTTGATCAATGGCGAGTTGGTCAATGACAGCGGTCGCAGCGCTGATGTGTATAACCCGTCCACCGGCCAGGTGATTCACCAAGTGCCGTTGGCCAGCCGTGAAACTATCCAGCGTGCAATCGACTCAGCGAAGGCGGCCTTTCCGGCCTGGCGCAATACGCCGGCGGCTAAGCGCGCTCAGGTGATGTTTCGTTTCAAGCAATTGCTGGAGCAGAACGAAGCCCGCATCTCGCAGTTGATCAGCGAGGAGCATGGCAAAACGTTGGAAGATGCCGCCGGCGAGCTCAAGCGCGGGATCGAAAACGTCGAGTATGCGTGCTCGGCGCCGGAGATTCTCAAGGGCGAATACAGCCGTAACGTTGGGCCGAACATTGATGCGTGGTCAGACTTCCAGCCCCTGGGTGTAGTGGCCGGTATTACGCCGTTCAATTTCCCGGCGATGGTGCCTTTGTGGATGTACCCGTTGGCGATCGTCTGCGGCAACTGCTTCATTCTCAAACCTTCGGAGCGCGATCCAAGCTCGACGCTGCTGATCGCACAACTGTTGCAAGAAGCCGGTCTGCCCAAAGGCGTCCTCAGTGTGGTGCACGGAGACAAAGGGGCGGTGGATGCGTTGATCGAAGCGCCTGAAGTAAAAGCATTGAGCTTTGTAGGATCGACGCCGATTGCTGAGTACATCTATTCCGAAGCGACCAAACGCGGCAAGCGTGTACAGGCGCTGGGCGGAGCGAAGAACCATGCGGTGTTGATGCCGGACGCCGATCTGGATAACGCGGTCAGTGCCTTGATGGGGGCTGCCTACGGATCATGCGGCGAGCGTTGCATGGCGATCTCGGTGGCGGTGTGCGTGGGGGACCAGGTCGCCGATGCTTTGATTGCCAAGTTGGTGCCGCAGGTCAAGGCATTGAAGATTGGCGCAGGCACCTCTTGCGGCCTGGATATGGGGCCGTTGGTCACTGGGCAGGCGCGGGACAAGGTCAGCGGCTATATAGAAGACGGCGTGGGTGCCGGCGCTGAGCTGGTGGTCGATGGTCGCGGGTTGAGTGTTGCCGGTCATGAGCAGGGCTTCTTCCTCGGCGGTAGCCTGTTTGATCGCGTAACCCCTGAGATGCGTATCTATAAAGAAGAGATCTTTGGGCCGGTGTTGTGCGTGGTTCGGGTAGACAGCCTGGAAGCTGCGATGCAACTGATCAATGATCACGAGTATGGCAACGGCACTTGTATCTTCACCCGTGATGGTGAAGCGGCACGTCTGTTCTGTGACGAAATCGAAGTGGGCATGGTGGGTGTGAACGTTCCGCTGCCGGTGCCGGTGGCTTATCACAGCTCTGGTGGCTGGAAGCGATCGCTGTTTGGCGACTTGCATGCGTATGGGCCGGATGGTGTGCGCTTTTACACTCGGCGCAAGGCGATTACCCAGCGTTGGCCGCAGCGGGCCAGTCATGAAGCGTCACAGTTTGCTTTTCCCAGCCTTTAGCCCTCGTTGGCTAGGCGGGAAGCCGGCCCATTAGGGCCGGCTTTCGTGCTTTGGGGCGTTTTTTGACCAGTACGACAGAAATATGAAAATAGTGGTTGACGGCAGATTCCAGAAGTCTATAATTCGCCCCACTTCCGGCGCAGTCGAAACGGAAAACTCCTTGGTAAACAAAGAGTTACGCAAGATTCGACAGCGGATCGCTTCAGTTCATCGAAGCCCAGAAGGAGTTGGTGGAGCAGTGTTGTTTGGCTCTATTAACGTTTCGATCTTCTCGATCGAAAGCGGAGAAAAAGAGGTGTTGACAGCAGCG
>NZ_JBHGZU010000059.1:0-321 GCF_042610415.1 Pseudomonas sp. MD330_10 | reverse complement strand
GGCGATCGATACAGCCATGATTGCGACACCGTTTTCCGTGAGTTCTTCATGCTGAACGACGTCTGCTACACCGCCTTGCGGAATGAAGGCGGTGAGCTGGTCGAGGACGAGAGGCCGCTGGGTACCACTAGTACCGACAACCGGCTCGTCAAAGGCCTGCCATACCTGAGCGTGATTTACTGCGGTTCCACCGACAATTCCCCGGACGTCGACGAGGTGGCGCTGCTGACCATGGCGCGGGCCGCGCTTAAGTCCTACCATTTGAGCGCTGACTACTTCACGTCGCTGCATCAGACCAGCCACCCGCAGCCGTGGGTCTCT
>NZ_JBHGZU010000058.1:0-321 GCF_042610415.1 Pseudomonas sp. MD330_10 | reverse complement strand
GCCAGGGCTCCAGCAGCGGCGCGTGTTTTTCGAGGAAATACAGGATGTTTTGCTGGGGTTCGGCGGGGCAGCGCGCATTATCCTTATCGTTATTTTTGCCGGCGCGTTTTGGAATAGTGCGCCATAGATCATTGATCTGTTTCTGCAAATGCTCTTCGCGCTCTTTCTGGCGCAGGCGCTCTTCCTCGGCGGAAATCGGATAAGGCCGTTTGTAGCTGTCGACCCCGTAGTTCATCAGGGCATGGCATGAGTCGAGCAGATCCTCCACAGCATCGATGCCGTGCCGCTCCTCGCATTGCATGATGTACTGCTTGGCGAACA
>NZ_JBHGZU010000057.1:0-325 GCF_042610415.1 Pseudomonas sp. MD330_10 | reverse complement strand
ACCATGCCTTTGGCCTTGATCGCCTGGCCGACCTCCCGTCCGAACACCATAGTCTTCTGCTACTGACGTAGCGCAGCAATATGTCTCCCCGTCAGGTTGAGCAGATGCTGGACTGGACCCGCTCCGGCGGCCACCTGCTGGTGGTAGCAGAAGCCCTGTGGGATCAAGAAACCGGCAAAAGTGGCGATCTCTTACTCGACCGCCTCAAGTTACGCCAAGTGCTCAGCGACGAGCCCGAAGAGCCCGCGCCAGCGCGCAAAAAGAAAACACCCGAACTGACCAGGCTCTATATCGATAATGAAACCGCCCCGGCCTATTTCGGTTT
>NZ_JBHGZU010000056.1:0-355 GCF_042610415.1 Pseudomonas sp. MD330_10 | reverse complement strand
CCAAGTCCGTCAAACCGCTGCATCACGATGCACGCTATGTGAAAACCCTGGCCGAAGCCCGCACGCTGATAGAGGGCCTCAACCTGAAACTGCACCGCACCTGCCTGGGCATCGCCCACGTGATGGGCGGTTGCGCCATGGGTGAAGACCCCAAAATGGCCGTGGACGACAGCCTTGGCCGTCATCACCAATTGCGCAATCTGTCCATCCACGATGGCTCATTATTCCCCACCTGCATCGGGGCGAACCCGCAATTGTCGGTGTATGGATTGACCGCGAAACTGGCGAATTCATTGGCCTAACGTCTGAAAACGGCGTGAAAACACCTAGGATTCACGGCATTTATCTACGTAAG
>NZ_JBHGZU010000055.1:0-371 GCF_042610415.1 Pseudomonas sp. MD330_10 | reverse complement strand
CGGGTCAGGTCGCCGCTGCGGTACACGCGGCTGCCGGGTTTGCCGAACGGGTCCGGCACAAAGCGTTCGGCGGTCAGTGCCGGGCGCTCCAGATAACCCCGCGCCACGCCCTCCCCGCCCAGGTACAACTCACCGGCCACGCCGATGGGTTGCAGGTTGAGCTGCGCGTCCAGTACGTAGCCGCTGCGGTTGCCCAACAAGGTGCCGATCGGCGCGTACACCGCGCCGCATGGGTCGCCGCGTCGCGCTTTCCATAGCAATGGCGTGACCACGGTTTCGGTCGGGCCATAGCCGTTGAACAGGTACGTCGGTTTCAGCGCGCGCCAGGCCAGGTCGTAACTGGCCTGGGCCACCGCATCGCCGCCAAAGCA
>NZ_JBHGZU010000054.1:0-447 GCF_042610415.1 Pseudomonas sp. MD330_10 | reverse complement strand
CGTATCGAGCGGGTGGATAACGGGGTGGGTCGCTCGTTGTTTCTGCGCTATGGGGCTGGGCGCATTGTCGCGGTGGATTATCAGATTCAGCGCGCTAAGGGTTATGAGCCTTACGAGTGGATTACTGAGCAGAACGTCGTTTCCTACACCTATGACGACCTGGGCCGACTGGTCTCAGCGACCAATGCCGTCGGCGAGAGCGAGGTGTATCGCTACGACGAGCAGCACGTCATTGTGGAACGCGGCCTGGCCGGTGGGGCGAGTTTCTTCTGGGCGTGGGAACGCTCCGGCAAGGCGGCACGCTGTGTGCGGCACTGGGCCAGTTTCTCGCAGATGGACACGCGCTATGCCTGGGGGGATGACGGCCGCGTCACGGTGCACAACGCCGATGGCAGCCAGGAAATCTATGTCCACGACGACCGTGCGCGATTGGTGCAACGCATCGAT
>NZ_JBHGZU010000053.1:0-449 GCF_042610415.1 Pseudomonas sp. MD330_10 | reverse complement strand
GCCACGTAGGTCTGCTGCATCAGGCTCGCGTCCGGCGCCGGCAGGCCCTTGCGGTCGAGCTTGCCGTTGGGGGTCAGCGGCATCTGCGCCAGGAACATAAAGTGCGTAGGCACCATGTAGTCCGGCAGGCGGGTTTTCAGGGCGCGGCGCAGGCTGTCGCGCAGCGCGCCGTCGTCGGTGGCGCGGGCCGGCACCACGTAGGCCACCAGTTGCTTACCGGACGGGCCGTCGTGGGCCACCACCACGGTTTCGCCAACGTTGTCCTGCTCGCGCAGACGCGCTTCGATCTCGCCCAGTTCGATACGGAAGCCGCGGATTTTCACTTGGTGGTCGACCCGCCCGAGATAATCCACTACACCATCCGCACGCCCGCGGGTCAGGTCGCCGCTGCGGTACACGCGGCTGCCGGGTTTGCCGAACGGGTCCGGCACAAAGCGTTCGGCGGTCAG
>NZ_JBHGZU010000052.1:0-456 GCF_042610415.1 Pseudomonas sp. MD330_10 | reverse complement strand
GCCCTGCATGGCGCTGCGCTCAAGCGCGGTGGCGTGGGAAAAATCGTCCCAGCGGGGTTTGAAGGTCTTTGCCCATTCATCGCGCAGGTCCGTTTCCAGCCCCGCGATCACCGCCTGATAAGACGCATACAGCGCCTTGACGTGGTCCTGGGAAACGTTGGGATAAAAGGTGATCTGGTAGGCCTGGTCGCGGGTGCACTCCTTGAGTTCAAGAATGCCGCTGGGGCCGATGGTGTGATGCTGGGGCGCGCCCATCGTGCTGCCATCGGCGGCCAAGGCTTGAAGCATCACCGGCGTGTTGCCGATGGGGACGAAGCGGGTGCTTTCGAACAGGTGCACCAGGGTTAACGAGCCCTGGGCATCACACTGGGCAACAACCGCGTTGGGCTTTTTTGAAGAAACCGGTTCGACCAGCGCGACGTCATCGCCGACTTTAAAGACCTGCTCCACCTGCAG
>NZ_JBHGZU010000051.1:0-472 GCF_042610415.1 Pseudomonas sp. MD330_10 | reverse complement strand
GAGCAGTGTTGTTTGGCTCTATTAACGTTTCGATCTTCTCGATCGAAAGCGGAGAAAAAGAGGTGTTGACAGCAGCGTGTAACGCTGTAGAATTCGCCTCCCGCTAACGAGAGATCGGAAGCGCAAGTGGTTGAAGTTGTTGAAGAAATCTTCGAAAACTTCTGAAAATAATCACTTGACAGCAAATGAGGCTGCTGTAGAATGCGCGCCTCGGTTGAGACGAAAGATCTTAACCAACCGCTCTTTAACAACTGAATCAAGCAATTCGTGTGGGTGCTTGTGGAGTCAGACTGATAGTCAACAAGATTATCAGCATCACAAGTTACTCCGCGAGAAATCAAAGATGTAACCAACGATTGCTGAGCCAAGTTTAGGGTTTCTTAAAAACCCAAAGATGTTTGAACTGAAGAGTTTGATCATGGCTCAGATTGAACGCTGGCGGCAGGCCTAACACATGCAAGTCGAGCGGTAG
>NZ_JBHGZU010000050.1:0-481 GCF_042610415.1 Pseudomonas sp. MD330_10 | reverse complement strand
TGTTTCATGGGCTCGATCACCGCTGTCAGCAACAACATCGAACAGCCTTACTGTGGGAGGGGGCTTGCCCCCGATTGCGGAGTGTCAGTTTGCATTTTTGTTTCTGATCTACCGCTATCGGGGGCAAGCCCCCTCCCACATTGAGTCCTTACGGGGCATGGAGTCAGCGTTGTTTCATGCGGTCGATAACCACGGCCAGCAGCAGGATGGAGCCGCGGATTACATACTGGTAGAAGGTGTCGATGTTCTTCAGGTTCATCGCGTTTTCGATGATCGCCAGGATCAGCACACCCGCGATCACGTGGCGGATCATGCCGATGCCGCCACTCAGCGACACGCCGCCCAGTACGCAGGCCGAGATGACGGTCAGTTCGAAACCCTGGCCGATCATCGGTTGGCCCGAGGTCATGCGTGAGGCCAAAATCACGCCGGCCAGGGCACCGATCAGGCCGTGTACGGCGAAGATCAGGATCTTGGTGCG